>CAZZXJ010000078.1:0-12959 GCA_964657905.1 uncultured Stigonema sp. | reverse complement strand
ATGATGTCACCCCCTTCCATGGTGTCACCTCCTCCCATAGTCCCCCAACAAATCTGGATCCCTGGATTTTTGTATTACAGTTCTCATCATCGGTACTGGATACCTGGTCATTACGAGTATCGTTGACACTCTCCGCCCTAAAGAGACGGAAATTCGCTCATACTTCTCAGCCTTTATATCCCAATCCGGTTAAAATAAGATAATTTACTTACCGTAAACCTATGTAACACATGATTTCGCTTTGGATATTCTAACACTCCCCGCAAAGAGGATAAAAATCATGTCCAAGTTCACTAGACCTGAACCCCCTGTCTTTGAGCGAGTTGAAGACGAACGTCTGCACCGCAAACAACGCCTTGCTGCCGCCTTTCGCCTGTTTGGCCGCTTTGGCTTTAGCGAGGGCATAGCAGGTCACATTACAGCTCGTGACCCTGAGTTTACAGACCATTTTTGGGTGAATCCACTTGGGGTGTACTTCGGTCACATTCGAGTTTCTGACCTGATTTTGGTTGACACAGAAGGCGAGGTCGTCAAGGGATCGCGCCCTGTGAATCAAGCTGCCTTCGCCATCCATTCCCAGCTTCATGAAGCTCGACCCGATATTATGGCCGCTGCCCACGCTCATTCACTTTACGGCAAAACCTGGTCAAGTTTAAGTCGTTTGCTTGACCCCCTAAATCAGGATGCCTGTGCTTTTTACGAAGATCATGTGCTATTTGATGACTATAGAGGTGTAGTACTAGACACTTCGGAAGGCAAGCGGATTGCAGAGGCTTTGGGTAACAAGAAAGCAGCCATCCTGCGTAATCACGGTCACTTAACCGTTGGTCACACCGTTGATGAAGCGGCTTGGTGGTATATTAGCTTCGAGCGCTCAGCTCAAGCTCAGCTTTTAGCAGAAGCCGCAGGCAAACCTATTGCCATTGATCACGACAACGCCAGTTTAGCTCAAGCCCAAGTGGGAACAAACTCGGCCGGGTGGTTCAGCTTTCAGCCACTGTACGATCGGATTGTGCGTGAAGAACCTGATTTGCTGGAGTGAGCGATCGCTTAATTATTTCAAACCACTAACCAATTGGGAAAATTAGACATATTGAGGTGCGATCGCCGGTATTCAACTAGCTCGTGCGGGAAGAAAAGCCAGCACTGCACCACCTTGGGAAGGGGGGAAAGTCGTTAATGAATCTGCTCGTGGTGGCTTCCTGTAGTTTCTAGCCGCTATTGCTTTTACCGAAAATCACCCCATTCCGGAAGCCGTCACACTCATTACATCCCTTCTTTTGTCATGTATAATCGTCGAATCATTCCCATACCCATTGTGGTTTTGCGTCCTGCACCACAATAGAGAGCAAAATTAGCTATGGCATTGATTTGTTTGATAATTAATGGGTCAATATCTCCCAATATTCGATAGCTAATTTCCCCTACACAGCCGATAAATTTACTGCGAGAGTCGGCTGCTATGACAGTGCGCATATTAAAAAAACTGGGAAAAATGACTTCTGTCAAATTTGGTTTCAGGGAAATACTACTGTATTTATTCCAGCGCTGGATGAGACTGTTAAACACGCATTCTCTTGTTGGTAAAGCAGTATCAAACTCACCTTGGCGGAAGCTAGTGGGAGTGCAGAAACTCAAGGCTATCTGGCGTTCAGAGTCAGAAGCCTGCTCATACAATTGAGGGTAGGTAGTAGCATTTGCCCAAGGTTGTGTGGAGTGGCGAGTACCAAGGATGCTGGTAATATACAAGTCAGCAGAGCCGAGATGCCAAGGATGAGTGGGGTTAAGATTGAGCCACAGTTGGGTAAGTTGACTGAACAGGGTATCGTCTAGTAAGGAGATGCGCCACCAACAAGAGGTTCCGGTGGGGATGGGTTTTTCTTGCTCCCATTGCAAGGTGTGATGTGGGTTTTTGCTCCTGCTGGTATGGTTAAATTGAACTTGCAGGGGGCTGATGGTGAAAGCTTTGTCAGCAGTGGCATCGTGGAGGCTTGAGCCTAGTTCTCTATCCACAGAACTGACTAGGGTTAAAAATAAGGCGTGTAAATGTCTACCACTGAGGTATGCAGGGTAAATTGCAGATTGGGGAATTAGGTTAAGGACAAGGCTGTGGGGCATGGGATTCTTCTTAAAGCACGGTCTGGAAAGCTAAAATTAACTGCTAAAACGATATTCCATTAGCGCCGGAATTTTTAGCTCTGTAGCGGTACTAGCAACTGCCAAAATTCGTTTTCAGATCGAATATACGGGGGTAGGCATGACTCCAAAAATATGGAGGGAGGGGAACCGAGTTTGTCATTGAAATTCCCCTGCCAGGAGCCTCAAATGAATGTGGAGTCGTATCATTAGCAAAGAGTTCTCGGAGTATCTTAGAAATAGAGGCTTGATAATTTTTATGTGAAAATTATGACTCCAGACGAATTTAAGCAATTGATCGAAAAACAGCCCCAATGTCCTGATTCATTGCCAAAAGCGCTGCAGGCTCTGTGGTATGATAAAAAAGGCGACTGGGACACGGCACATGAAATAGTCCAAAATGCCCATGACCCCGATAGTGCTTGGATTCACGCCTACCTACACCGAAAAGAGGGCGATATAAGCAATGCTCGTTACTGGTACAGACGCAGCAGTCAGGCAGAGTTTAAAGGTGGGCTAGACCAAGAATGGGAACAAATATTTCAATCCCTTATAGGGATTCATACAGACTAGTACAGCGGGCGCGTAAATAAAGCAACCCTTTGAAAGAGGCACAAACCTTGATATATAAAGCTTTTGACTTTTGACTTTTGACGAACGCCTTGCGGTACTAGCCCTTGCCTTCATATATACAGTACCACATTTACTGGCGCAAGGTGTGTTGGGCAACAGATGAAAACCGCTATAGCTTTTGTTTTGCTGATGAAGGTAAGTGAAAAATGGATGCAGACGAACTGAAACGACGTTATGCGGCAGGAGAGAGAGATTTTTCTGTAGCTAATTTAAGCAGAGCCAAGCTGATTGGAGTCAACTTGGTTGGAGTCAATTTATTTGCAGCTGATTTAACTGAGGCTAACTTAGCCAAAGCCAAACTCTGGGGAGCCAATCTAGGAGGCGCTAACTTAGCCAGAGCAAACTTGACGCGAGCTAACCTCAGCGGTGTAAACTTACAGCAAGCCAATCTCAGGGGAGCCAAGTTAAACAATGTCAAGCTCTTTGGGGCTGACCTTAGTGGAGCTTGCTACGATGACAGCACTCGCTTTTCTAGAGGTTTTGACCCAATCAGTAAAAATATGCGGAAGCTTTGACATATCCCAGTGTTCACCATACGGATCTGGAGCGGGACTTTCACAGATTTGGATGAGAACGGCTTTACCTTAGTTCTTTTTCACCTGCTTCGCCATGTTAAGGAAGTAGTCATCAGTCTTGGCCTTAGGACGACTAGTAGTCGCAGGGGCAA
Source organism: uncultured Stigonema sp. (assembly GCA_964657905.1). Taxonomy (GTDB): domain Bacteria; phylum Cyanobacteriota; class Cyanobacteriia; order Cyanobacteriales; family Nostocaceae; genus Stigonema. The sequence goes on along the minus strand of CAZZXJ010000078.1, from coordinate 9,523 downwards.
CAGTTGCTTTGACAGACTCGGTTTCAGTTAATTGTTGAGTTTTGACTGATTTTCTTGCCTGTACTTCATCAGATTCTACGAAGTATTCAGATTGGGAAAATCCCAATAGTTTACTCAATAAACCGAACAACTGAGAGAAGAAGCCAAAGAAATTTCTCAAGACAAGAGATACAAACCCTTCAAGGCGAATAAATAAGTTGCGAATAGTTTGATTGAGACGAAACATAGTAGTGCTTCCGACAACAGCCTATTACTATTTTGACTTATTGCACTAGAAGATGTGCGATGACTATTAAAATTGCCAGTAGTTTCAGCACAATTGAAAGTAAGTTGCGGAAAAATCTTATCATGGCAGATATTAGTGGCACTTGGCTTGGCACCTACTGGCAACAAGGAATACCTACCCGCTTTGAAGCAACACTCGTCCAGAGTAGCACCACTCTCACTGGCAGAATTCTAGATGATAGCTATTTGGGAGAAGCAGAGTTAACTGGTGAGGTGATTGGACGTAGTGTTAGCTTCATAAAACGTTACTTTATGACATTTCAAGATGTAATTAAATACACTGGTATTTTGTCAGAGGATGAAGATTACATGCAGGGTAAGTGGATTATAGGCAGGGACTCCGGTCAGTGGGAAGCTCGACGTAGCGGGGATGCTTTGGTAGCAGACTTGCGAGCTATCTTGACAAAGCAAGTGTCCTTGACCAAATAATGTCGCCTTATGAGCCACTCCAACGGCTATAAGCCGTTGGTTTCAGGCTAAAATTTCTCCTTTGAGGAGGGTGAGTGCTTGTCCACCTAAATAAACACGAGAACCCCCGTTATAACTCACCTTCAATACACCACCCCGACTTGATGCTTGGTATGCCAAGAACTGATCTTTTCTCAAGAGATCGCGCCAGAAAGGAGCAAGACAGCAGTGAGCAGATCCAGTCACTGGGTCTTCATTAATTCCCACTCCTGGTGCGAAGAACCGAGAGATAAAATCATATTCTGAATCGACGTCAGTCGAACTAGTCACAATTACCCTAGATAAGGGTAAAGCTAACAGTCGCTCGAAATTTGGCTGTATCTGTCGTACCAAGTTTTCAGACTCCACCTCTACCAGATAAGCTAGAGAATTTTTCATCACAGATTTCATGGGAACACCCAAACCTTGACTGAGTTCTGGAGGAGGGTTTGTAACTTCTGAATGATTTACTGGAAAATCAAGTTCAATCCACTCACCCTGCTTCTGGGCAATCAGTAGTCCACTTTTGGTGTGGAAACGAGCAGATTCATTGGGTAAAAGATGCCCCTCTGACCAGAGAACATGAGCACTTGCTAGGGTAGCATGACCACACAATGGCACTTCTGTTTTAGGCGTGAACCAACGCAGATTAAAGCCATCCTCCTGCCTGACAAGAAACGCTGTCTCAGATAAATTCATCTCTTGTGCCACTTTCTGCATCCAGTCTTCTGACTTAGGAGCAGGCAAAATGCAGACAGCAGCAGGATTGCCCCTGAAAGGTGTGTTGGTAAATGCGTCAACTTGAATAATAGTGTGTCCCATAAAATTTAATTTTAAATTTTAAATTTTTAATTGTGGAAGCAGATTTACAGCAGTTTTCAATCTAATTGACTACATTGTAGGTGCGAGGGAACCCCGCCCCTGCGGGCATATTGTGGTCTACTTAAATGAAATTTGCTGTAATATGAGTGTATGAAGAGAAATTTACATCCCTAATAGGGATTAATACACAACTACTCCTGTTCAACTGGATTATATAATGTTCCAAGAGGGCTGCCTTCTATTTTATTTAAAGGAGAAACACTACAACAACTCAAGCATCATCCTTAAACATAAACTGGGCATTTTCTTATGAATTTCTCGTCAGCACGCCAATATTTTTCCCAAGAGATCCAGCAGCCTGATGAGTGTATCGACTTGGCAAAGGCAGCTTTGTATATTGCACAGGAAGAATATCCTGAGCTTGACCCAGAGGAATACCTCAACGCTCTCGATACAATGGCAGGAGAAGCTGAAGAACGCTTGCCTTCCCGGCGGTATCCTCTGCGAATTATTCAGAGTATTAATCAGTATCTCTACAATGATTTGGGATTTGCTGGTAATAAAAAAGACTACCATGATCCCCGCAACAGCTTTTTCAATGAAGTAATTGACCGCCGAGTGGGGATTCCTATTACCCTATCGCTGGTTTACTTAGAGGTGGCTCGACGGATTGATTTTCCTATGGTGGGGATCGGAATGCCAGGACATTTCTTAATCCGCCCAGATATCCAGGAAATGGAGATTTTCGTTGATGCATTCAATGGGGGCGAAGTGATGTTTACTCAAGATTGTCAGGAAAGGCTGACTCAAATTTATCAGCAACCCGTGACGCTACAACCAGAGTTTTTAGCTACAGTAACTCACCAGCAGTTTTTAGCACGGATGCTGACAAATTTAAAAGATGTTTACCTGCGCCGACAAGAGTTAGAACTCGCTCTAGGAGCAGTTGAGCGAATTTTACTTTTGTTTCCTAGCGCGATTGTTGAATTGCGCGATCGCGGTCTTCTTAGCTACCAGCTTGGCAGATTTTCTCAAGCAGCCAATGACCTGGAAACTTATCTAGTAAAAGCTCCTAATGCCAATGATGCTCCTGTAATTCGGCAATTACTTACTCAGCTTGGTAGAGAATAGTCATTAGTCATTAGTCATTTGTGCTTTGTCTTTGGTTACCAAGAATTAACAACTAACAACTAACAACCAATTTGCATTTCCTCCGCCACACGTTTGAGGCGATGCAGTTGAGCTTGCATATCTTCTGTTGTCCAAGCTTGGGCAAAAGTTTTGAAGCCCCAACTCACTAAAGGGTTGGGAATCTCAAATTCAAAGCGGTTAACTAGGCGCGTTCCTTTATCTATTGGCTGACACTCCCAGCGATCGCACCCTTTAAAAAAACCATTAAATTGCCATACTATCAAACCAGGTTGTCTTTCCACAACTGTGCTATTTAATTTAGGTTCTATTATAGGTATTTGAATAACAAAACGACTTTTACTACCCACATCAGTACTCCAGTCACCCACAGGTTCACAACGCAAAACGGGGTTGAGCCAACGGTGCATTAATGTACGCTCGGTAATACAGCGCTCCACCACCGTAGCTGTGGCATTAATTTGAATTGATTGTTCAAAAACTTGTGACATTTCAAATAGTTGTTAGTTGTTGGTTGTTGGTTATTAATTATTCACTAAATCCTAAAAACTAACCACTAACATTTTTGAGCAATTCATCTTTGATGCGGTTGAGAATTGAACTTTCATCAAGGGTGGCCAAAATTTTACTAATTACAGCTTTAGGACCATCGGGTCCCCAAGTAGCCCCATTGGCTAGATAAGCTTTCATGACTTGCCCAATGCCATAAGAAGAAACGCCTGCCACTGCCCCTTGAGTTAACGCCACCGATAGGTAGGGACCGAATGTTGCACCCCCAGTAGCTGGTACAGAAATGCCGAGTAAAGTTTTCAGAGAACTCAAGCCTAAGTTTGCCAGTAGTTCACTGGCACTGATGCCGCCCATACTTAGGGCAATTTTTTGTAACAATTTTACGGCTCCTACTTCCGTCATGGTAATACCATAGAGTTTCGATAAACCCAGAATGAGGACAATATCAACTACTGTAGAACTGAGAATATCTATTACCGTTATGGGATTGAGAGCGATCGCAGCTGCCTTAGTGATCACAACCTTCCAAATCAACTGATTTGCACTTTGGTCACGAATTGCCAGTTTTCGCTGCACCAATTGCTCATTCACGTTGTCAGCATAAAGCATAGTGTTAAGAGCAACCAAGGCTTTGCCCTCCCGGTGTAGGATCTCTAAAATTTTCAGTTTCAGTTCCTCGACTTGGGCAGTACCTGTCCGCAACTGTAAGTCTTTTGTACCATCGGGGCGACGAATCACCGTCTTTAGCAGTGGCGATGCTGCTGCCATGACTATTTCATCGGGTGAGAGTAACTCCCGCACCCGTTCATCTCGAATTTTTTGGTAGATAGCCATACGGTCTGCTTCTGGATACTGGTCTACTTTGTTAAACACCAGCAAGATCGGTTTACCCGCTTTGCGTAACTGGGAAAGGGCTTCGTGTTCGACTTTTGTCATATCGCCTGCAATCACAAACAGGAGCAGATCCGCTTGTTTTGCTACCTGTTCAGCTAAAGCGGCGCGAGTTTCACCATCTACTTCGTCTAACCCAGGAGTGTCAATCAATTCCACCTGAGATTGACCGATTGCTTTGAGAGTAACTCGCAGGGCACGTTCAGTTTCCCCGATGGCTTCTTCAGTTATACTCCAACGAGCTCGTTGAGCATCACGGGTAACACCATGCAAGGGACCTGTTTCAAACACAGCTTGCCCTACTAAAGCATTTAGTAGGGAAGATTTGCCCCTTCCGACCATGCCAAAGGCGGCAATCTGTACCACCATGCGCTCTAACTTCAAGAGCATCATTTCCAAATCAGCAATTTCCGTCTCGAGTCCTTCTTTTTCTTGAGGGCTGAGGTCAAGATTGGCTACCAAATTTTGCAGTGCTGTTTGTGCCTGTTTATAGTTGAGTTCCGCCTGAATGTCTTCAAAGCTAAAAATAGCGCTATCTAGTTCTTTGTCCAAGTTAAGGGAATTTACTTCCGTGCTGGGCGTGTCACTATGATCAGGGTCGGGTAATGTTGAAGTCATACCAATTTTAGATTTTAGATTTTAAATTGACACCACATTCGATCCTAGTGATTTTTAGCCTGGGGTGGGGCATAGGGCATAGGGCATAGAATTTTCCTAGCCATTCCCAATTTCCAATTTCCCATGCCCCATGCCCCATGCCCAAACTAATGACTAATGACTAACAAAACGTCATAAACTGAAATATACATCTAGTAGCTTTAAGATCTGGACTATATTACCTGTGCGGAAAATAGTTATTGCTGGTAACTGGAAGATGTTCAAAACTCAGGCAGAGTCAGAGGAGTTTTTACAAGGATTTCTGCCTACATTGGAGGAAACTCCCCAAGAGCGAGAAGTTGTATTGTGTGTCCCCTTCACTAACTTAAGTGTTTTATCCAAGAATTTGCATGGTAGCCGTGTACATTTGGGGGCGCAAAATGTCCACTGGGAAGAAAGTGGAGCTTACACGGGGGAAATTTCTGGACCGATGCTGACAGAAATTGGGGTGCGCTATGTTATTGTCGGTCATAGCGAACGGCGGCAATTCTTTGGTGAAACGGATCAAACTGTTAACCAGCGCCTGAAAGCAGCTCAACGCTATGGTCTGATCCCGATTCTGTGTGTCGGTGAAACTAAACAACAACGGGATGCAGGGGAAACCGAATCACTGATCACTGACCAACTAGAAAAAGACCTAGTGGATGTGGATCAGGAGAATCTGGTGATTGCTTACGAACCGATTTGGGCGATCGGCACTGGTTACACTTGTGAGTTTACGGAAGCCAATCGGGTAGTCAGTTTAATTCGCAGCCAGTTGAGCAATCCCAATGTGTCCATTCAATACGGTGGTTCAGTGAAGCCGAATAATATTGATGAAATCATGGCTCAACCAGAAATTGATGGTGTCCTAGTGGGAGGAGCGAGTCTGGAACCTGCGAGTTTCACTCGGATTATCAACTACAAGTAATTATGTCCATCTTTTCCCCGTTCCCTAGCAGTAGGGTGGGCATTGCCCATCAGTGGTTGAATTGGTGGGCATTGCCCACCCTACTTGCTATCGTTTAAAATTATCGCTTCATGCCAAACCCAAGCAATTTAATGATTCGAGGACGCTGTTTCGACTGGGGACACAGGACTTATCTCATGGGCGTTTTGAATGTCACGCCCGATAGTTTTAGTGATGGCGGCACGTTTGACACGATTAGTACTGCTTTAGCACAGGCACAAGCAATGGTAGCAGGTGGTGCCGACATAGTCGATGTAGGAGGTCAATCAACTCGACCAACGGCAGAGCAAATCACTTTAAGAGAAGAACTTGACCGAGTGGTACCAGTGTTGCGGGTGCTGCGAAAAGAGATTTCAGTACCAATTTCTGTAGATACAACAAGGGCAGTTGTAGCAAAGGCGGCAATAGATGCTGGCGCGGATATAGTTAATGATATTTCTGGCGGCACATTTGACCCAGAAATGCTGCCGACTGTAGCAAGTATAGGTGTGCCGATTGTGTTGATGCATATTCGGGGAAACCCGCAAACAATGCTACAACTGACTAATTATCAGGATTTAATGGGGGAGATTTCCGGTTTTTTAGCAAGGCAAATTGCGGCAGCAACTGCTGCGGGCATTGACTTGGGAAAAATAATCATTGATCCTGGTATTGGCTTTGCTAAGAACTACGAGCAAAATTTAGAAATTTTCCGCTGCTTACCGCAATTGCGTAGACTCAACTGCCCGATCTTAGTAGGACCCTCCCGTAAAAGTTTCATTGGTCGCATTTTAAATCAACCAGACCCGAAAGCACGAGTCTGGGGAACGGCAGCAGCGTGTTGTGCAGCTATCTTTAACGGCGCTGACATTCTCCGAGTTCATGATATTCAGGAAATGCGCGAGGTGTCGCTGGTCGCTGATGCACTCCTGCGACAGTCGCCGCCAGTATTACCTATGGATCAGTAGCAGTAGTAGATGTATTAGTAGTAGTAGAACTCTTATCAGGTTTCTTTTCAGGGTTCTTAGAGTTACCAATTTCGTGACGAGCCTCCCCGCCTGCCATCCGGCCAATCAGCTCTTGCGTTGGCGATTGCGGTTTGCTTGCGTCTACAAAAACAACTTTGGCATTATTGCTTTCACTGAGTTTGTAACTCGCATTAATTTGTTCTTGATGCTCGAGAAACCTCAATATTTCTGAACTTTCGGGAGTGGTACGTAAGACCTCAGCAATTATCTGCACTGAGGCTTTAGTTCCTTCTGCCTTCTTAATTGCAGCTTGGCGCTCCCCTTCTGCTTCTAAAATCGCAGCGCGGCTTTTGATTTCAGCAGCGCGCTGCTCTTCCATTGACCTGCGTACACTCTCAGGTGGTGTAATGCTTTGAATATCTACCCGGATAATCTGAACGCCCCAGTCTGCTGTTGTGATATTTAACTCGTCTAATAAAGCTCTGTTCATCTCAGATCTGGCAGCATTGGCTTCCTCCAAGTTGTTCCGGGCAACAATTTCCCGCAGCGTAGTTGCCGTCAGGTTTGTCAGCGCCTGTTGGAGATCGTCAATTTGGTAAAAGCTTTTCTCCATATCTTTGATGCGCCAGTAGACGACGCCATCTACTTCTAAGAAGATGTTATCTCTAGTAATCACATTCTGAGGTTTGATGTCTAAAACCTGCTCCCTTGTAGTATCCTCCATCACTATTTGATCGAGCAAGGGAACTATGAAGTTCAGTCCAGGTCTAAGTTTACGATGATACTGCCCCAAACGTTCCACTAGGGCTTCATTTCCTTGATTAATAAGTTTTGCCGACCCTAAGGCATAGCCTATAAGCACTAGGACTATGGCAATAACTGGCTCCATGTATGCTCCTATTTAGCTTTTAAATGAATTTAGTGTGAATTTATTGTAAGGACGTAGTACTACCATGTCCTACCTTAAGTCTAATGTCTATAATATGTAATGTTAATATCATAAGTAGTGCAGAAAGGCAAGATAGGCAAACTAATTCGTCAGTGATAATTTGTAATTATAGAACATATGCTGTAAACCCTGCGCTTTCAAGGCGGGGATGAAAGCCCATTAGAGGATTTATCCCGCCCATCATTTTGGTTTTCAATGTAGCGCTTAATCGTCCAAGCTTGGTAGTGGAATTGTTTTCTGCGATCAGGAGCTTCCTTGATAAATAGGAGCCTCAATTTGCAAGCAACCCCAACCACAGTTTGATGCTTTTTGGTAAGTCAGAAATCAGACGCAACGGCAGTTGCTGTGTAGAGAAAGATTGGGCGTAAGCTGGTGTGAGAAAAGGTTGGTAAAGTTTCGCTTCTGGTGTCAGTTGTTTGATAAATGCCAAACTGACACCTTGAGTTAACTGACGTAGGGATTTGGTTTCTTCGCCTCGCCGTTCTTTGACGATGGTGGTAGCCGTACTGACGGTGGACGTTGGATCGCTGATACTCAAGTGAGTGCCACCAATGGCAGTTAACAGATATTTGGATCCCCGTAGTTGAGTAAAAGGTTCTATTTGATGCGTTAGCGCTGGGGTCAGAGTGTCTTCAGTGCCGCTTAAGATTAAAACTGGCTTGGTAACTTGGGTGAGACCGTTTTGACCAAAGAGTCTGCCAACGAGGGGGTTAAGGGCGATCGCGCTTTTAACCCGAGAATCTTGCAAATGTAGTTTTTTGTCTCGTAAAGAAGCTGCTGCACACTGCAACCAGTCACCAGGAGATTCGCCAATACTTAAAGAATCTTTACAGAATTGCCGTAACTCCTCTAAGTTTACCTTTCCTCCTACCAAAGCCAATGCGGTATAACCCCCTAAGGAGTGACCGATCACAGTCACTTTCTCCGTGTTAAACTTTAAGCCAAGCTGTCCTGGTTTAGTATTCAATTTTGCCAGTTCATCTAGCAAAAAGCTGATATCTTTTGGTCTGTCTATAAATTCACTGCCCGGTAGGATCTGTGCCAAATTGGCTGTATCTGAAGCTCTATTAACAGCAGTAACGTTACTACCAGGATGTTCAACTGCCGCAACCGTGATCCCATGAGAAGCTAGATGAAGCGCTAAATAACGCAGAAATTTGCGGTTTGCCCCAAAACCGTGGGAGATTACAACTAACGGATCCTCGGCATTACCCCTACTCCAATAAATGTCTACAGGAATCATCCGGTTCCGTTGTCGGTCTTGCAGGGTAAGTGTTTGTTCCTGAACTGTTTGGTTGCCGAGTACAGCAGGGTCAAATGTAGAGTTAGAGGGTGTGTTACTTTTTGGAGACAACTCCTGTTCTAGCAACATGCCTAAGACTTGGCTTTGCAAGACGTTGGCATTGAATTCGACTACCAGACCAAGGGCTTTAGTTGCGTCTATGGTAACATTTTCTTGTGGGTACGCTCGCAAGAAACTAAGTGCGCTCAAACCGTTGACTTGCCTCAGAGTCAAGTTGAGTGTTGCTTGCAGGCTTTCCACCGTACTGCCTGGTAAGGCAACTCCCAAAGATCCTATTAATTGTTTGCCCTGGGGCGTTCTGATCAGCTCGTGGATAAATTTGTCTGCAAAAGCCGGATCAACTGAAAAACGCTTTGTCAGCAATTCTCGCACTTCGGGCCTCAGCACGGGTGAAAAGATTTGCAGCCTTTCTGGCAGATGTCCGGTTTTGGCAAACTTTTCCAAGTCTGCGATCGCTACCAACTGTTGAAATGGTCCCAAACGGATGGTAACTGTTTGGGCCGCTAAAGTAGAGGGCATTCCTACACCCCAACCACAAGCTAGGGTCAAACTACATAGTAATCCTTGTGCCCAAGATGCCTGACGCTGCATAGGAGTCAATAGTCAATGGTCAA
>CAZZXJ010000077.1:1769-15501 GCA_964657905.1 uncultured Stigonema sp. | reverse complement strand
GTGTAGCCCCAGACATAAGAGTCTGAGGGCGATTCGCCTTTAGGGGATGCTCCCCTTTTGTATTTTTCCTTTAGAAGTGACTGTGTTGACATGTACTATATATATACTAAATTTTTATTTTTACAGCTTTGACCACCACCCATAAAATCATGTATATTGTCTGTTTAAATCAAAACAGAGAAACTCCATCTATGATTTGATATTTTGAGCGGTTGTGCTAAACGCAAGCTTCCCAGGAGTTTAAATGAATGAAAAAATGTTCGCCGATTTGGGTGTTTTACTCCTGATTTAATCGCTTCGGGTTGATTGGCTGATTGAATGCAAAGTAACAACCGTGGCAATGGAAGCTACGGGGGTCTACTGGATACCAGTTTTTCAAATCTTAGAAGCAAAAGGTCTTGAAATCAAGCTGGTGAATGCTCACCCTTCGGGTTCGCCAGTCGCCTACGGAGGGTTTCCCTCCGGCAGCGCTGGCGAACCATTTTAAAACAGTACCAGGACGCAAAACAGATGTTCAAGATTGCCAATGGTTGCAGCAACTACACACTTTCGGCTTATTATCGGGTTCATTCCGACCATAAAACGAAATTTGTGTACTGCGCTCTTATATTCGTCAACGTGACAGCTTAATTAAAAGTGCTAGTACGCATGTACAAGCGTAGTGAGAACAGACATGGAGATGTTAATTTTACTTACAGTGAATTGCTTGATTTAGCAGAAGAATTCCTGGATAGATAATATCATGTCCGCTTGATTACTTATAATAAAAGCACCCCACCCCCTACCCCTCCCCGCGTGCGGGGAGGGGAGACAAAGCACAGCTTTGGCGGGGTGGGGTGGAGTGGGAATTATAAGTGATTTACCGGACATGATATAATGTGTTTAAAAATCCTCTGTTAAAACCCATTTATTGTGTAGAGACAGTACAGTACGGTCTCTACATTGAATGTCGTTTTTCAGGAGATTTGTAAAAACTAGATTTTGTATGAAACCAATATTTTCGTACCCACTCGATTACGTAGATACCCATTTAATTGCGCAGAAACACGATGATGTGTAGAGACGCGACTAACCCTTGTCTCTACAGAACAGATAACATTCATATTGTGATTAGCAACGCTGAAAAACTGATACACACCGTTTCATTTCGCCACCCCGATATCATCGCATAGATGCCTATCGCTTTCACTATTAGGGTTAGTTTTCAAATACTGGTGTTTAGACTAAATGAGGGCTTTCTTTCATTTGGGTACACTACAATATGACCATAAGGGCGGGGTAGCCCCGCCCTTACCATGTGGTTAATTTTACTGTTTGAGGGCGAGCGTTCTTGTGTCTGAAACGACCAAATTACCTTTCACACATGATGCTCAATTTGTATAGTGCTTAAGTCTTAATATTAACAAATGATTAAGATTTTTCCGCACATCGGAATAGCGATCGCCAAGAACTCTCTTGACCATCATCTTCGTGGTATGCCTTTTCTATAAGTTATGGGCTTCTGCCTTCCCCTATGCAGAAATTAGCCTTGATTTTTTTGTTTCACTGCGTAAGTCCTAATCAGCGCCATCTCACAGTAGGCATTTCCTAGCTCTGCTAGGGGAGAAGAAATTAGGAGTGTGAAACAATGTTTTGGAAGTTCTTAGTTAGTGTTTTAATATTGCCCAGTTGCCTTGGATTTGACATAGCAGCAGCATCCATCAAAAATGGGGTTCAGACAGTGCCATCCGAGGAATTAGACTTGCCAACGCAACAGATAAAGGTAAATCGAGATGTAGTAAATTCCTTAGTGTTTCCGATTAAAGAATCTTCTTCAATTCAGGGAGTTCAGGAAGCTGACACTGGCCAACTGAGGCAAATAACATACCAGTACCCTTACCTGATCGCTCATCAGTATTATTCTCACAGACCCTGTTTGCAAGGTCGCAGGTATTACATTCGCGGGTATTTCTATCCCGAGTATGCCGATTACCATCGGTCTTATTACCATAACAATGGGTACTACCGTCACAGGAATTACTATCCCCAGTATTACCGTCACAGGTACTACCATAATAATGGCTACTACCGTCATGGATATTACAACCACCCATATTACCAGAATAATGGGTACTACCGTCAGAGGAATTACTATCCCCAGTATTATCATAATAATGGGTACTACCGTCATGATGGCTACAACTATTAATGGATAATTGCTGATTGAGGGAAAAAGGATGAAGGGGTGCTTAGCTTTGTAATCTTCATCCTTCCTTTAACTTTTCATCTATTAGCTATTAACCATTAATTGAGTTAAAACAAAAGCCAGGGCTGCACTGCCTATAGGAACTGTTAAATTGTCAATACCTACAATCGAAGCAGTTTCTAAGCCAGTAGCGACTAATGCCACTGCTAGTGATATCACCCAACTTTGCCAAATGTTGCCTTCCACACCAAGGAAAATCAAAACACTGACAAGATAGCTAACAATAGCCATTGCTAGGGAGCCTTCCCAGCTTTTTTGCCTGCCAAGGAATTTGTACTTATGTTTACCAAATCGCTGCCCAATCAGTGCTGCTAGTCCATCTCCCCACGCCATAACCAAAATTCCCAGTGCCGCGTACTGGGGTTGTTGCAAGTGCCAGAACCAGGCAACTAAAACACCGATACTAACAGAATAGAAAAATGTCCCGTAACTTTTGCGGCCGACGCTATTAATACCTGGGAGAATGGGAAATTGATAGGACAATAAGGTAACAGTACTCGCTAAGATCGAAGCTGTAATGCCCACACTTGCTGGGATATCTAACCACCAAGCAAGCAGAATCACATTGCCAGTGCCAATATGAACTATCTTCCGCACGATTTCAGGATCGTCTTTAGCTTTTGCGTTCACCACCCCTGCAATCAGAAGGATGAGCGACAGCCAAACTGCAACGCTGGCAATTTGCAGCCAAAAAGGGGGAATTGACTCTAAATTAGGAAATGAACTCAGCAAAGAAGTAACTATATGGAAAATTTTGACCCTTGTTATCACTTTATTCGATTTGGGCGACAGCAATGAAACTATTGAAACTATTATTAATTTGGCTGATTCAGTTCTACCGAATGTTTATTTCACCCCTATTGCTCCCTAGTTGTCGCTTTCAACCAACTTGTTCTATGTATGCCATCCAAGCAATTGAACAATTTGGAGTGTGGCGCGGTAGTTGGTTGGCAATTCGCCGCATCTTACGCTGTCATCCATTTCATCCCGGAGGCTATGATCCGGTGCCAGAGGAGAGGGGGAGTGGGGAGTAGGGGGAGTAGGGGGAGACCAATAACAACCAACAACTAACAAAATCAAAATGCGACCTTATTATCAAGTGCCAATTGTGGAGTGTGGTGAACCGTTGGTGGAAATTCCTTTAAAACTGTTTGCTATAGAATCTCCCCATCCCTATAAAAAATTAGGTGCGCCTTATGGTCAACACTCCCCTTATTTTCTTCGGCAAAGCGTTGTTGACAGTTTGATAGAAGCCCAAAATTATCTTCAACTGCTGCGTCCTCACTGGCTTATCCAAATCTTTGATGCCTATCGCCCTGTAGCGGTGCAGCAGTTTATGGTTGATTACACTTTTGCTGAAGCTGTGCAGATGGCGGGACTTACCGAATCTGAGATATCAGAAACACAACGCCAAGCTATGTGGGAGGAGGTTTATAAAATTTGGGCTGAACCTAGTCTAGATGAAAAGACTCCACCTCCCCATAGTACGGGTGCTGCTGTAGATGTGACCCTGGTAGATAATACAGGGGAAATAGTGAATATGGGTTCGCCAATTGATGAAATGTCAGAGCGATCGCATCCCGAATACTTTGTCAATAGTTCCCACCCACAGGCACAGCAATATCGTGTTAATCGCCAGCTATTGTGCGATGTTATGGAAAAAGCTGGATTTAAACGCAATCCTAGAGAGTGGTGGCACTTCTGTTTAGGAGATCAAATGTGGGCTTGGCTGAATAATGAAGCACTCCAAGATAATGCCGTTGTTGCTCGCTATGGGCGTTTGATGTTAGGTGCGTTACCATGAGCGAAGATCGCACCCTACGCATCTTGAGGATTTAGCTGGATTAACTCCTCCGTGGTATACGTTCCTACTGGACTCCATATTAGATATGGAACAAGTAACAGCGCCGCCAGTTTAGAAATCGGCAAAACGGAAATTGTGAGCAGCACACCTAAGATCACACCACTTGAGCCAACAATTTCCCCTACTCTCAGACTCCGCCATCTCAACATTAATGGGATGTAGGCGACGGTGATAATTTCCAGCAAGAGGTAAAAACCCATGAACACCCAAGTGATTAATCCGCCTGGATTTTTTTGCCAAACAATATTAGCGGAAGCAGCACCGCATATAAAAATAAAAGTCCAGATGAACGGGATCAGAGGCTCAAAAACCAGCCATCTGGGGCGACTTAACCTTGCAAACCACTTGACATCGCGCGGCGTGATGAAGAAACTACCAAACTCAATCAAGAAAGTTACAGCCGCAATTACCATCCAAGATTTAATCATGGTTAATACCCTTTTATATGTATTTTGTCAAGTCCTACACATTAATTTTGACAATTTAGGGTATGAGTTTAATCAGCCATAGGTTTGATTATAAATTGTTAGTTCTTGGTTGATAGTTGTCAAAAATACAACTATCAACTATCAACACATTAAGTATCTTGAGGATTAAGACCCGCCATATCCCAAGTGGTGTAAGTACCAATTGGACTCCAAAGCAAATAAGGAACAAGTAATAGTGCTGCCCGACCAGAAATAGGTAAAACTGCAAGGGTTAATATAATGCCTATAACGAAACCAGCGCCACCGATAAATGTACCCACCTTAAGACTGCGAAGCCTGAACATTACAGGGGTATAGGCTATAGTCACAATTTCTAGAAGTAAGTAAAGCCCCATGAGCAACCAAGTCTGAGTGGTTCCTGGCTTCTTTTCCCAGACATTATAAGCTGACCAAGCACCGCAAATAAATATTACAGTCCAAATAAGTGGAATCGCTGCCTCAAAAGTTAGCCATCTAGGTCTTTGTAAGCGCTTGAACCACTTGCGATCGCCAGGAGTAATGAAGTTTGCACCTAACGCAACTAAGAAAGCTACACCCCCAATCACCATCCAAGATTTAATCATACCCTCACCCTTGGCGCGTGCTTTCATATCACGCCTTATAGTGCTATTGTGTCAGTTTCGAGTCTGATTACTCATCATCCAATGGTTTGATAAAGGGAGTAGTTATTGGTTAGTGGTTAGTAGGGGCGAACGGCCCCTCGGGTGACGCTCGTCCCTCGCTACCGCTGACGCTAACGCAGTCCCCTCTGTCGGGAAACCCTCCTTCTCCCAAGGGGAGACGCTTCTCTTCGAGACGCTTCGCGAACGCGAACAGGGCTGTCTCACCGTTCGCCCGTACAGTAGTTAGTAGAACAATCAACAATCCTTACTTCATCACGCCAGAATTCCCTGGTATACTCCCCATCGGTTCCACTCGTCCACCTAAGTATTTAGCAAGAAACTCTTCGGCTTTGGCATAGAAATGTAACCTGTTTAGTGGACGTACAAAGCCATGTCCTTCATCTGTGTACACGACGTATTCTACAGGCTTATTGCTTGCTCGCATTGCTGCAACAATCTGCTCACTTTCCGCCTGCTTCACCCGTGGGTCATTTGCTCCTTGTCCGATCAGCAATGGGGCTTTGATGCGATCGGCAAAAAACAATGGAGAACGGGACTTGAGGAAGTCTGGTTCTTTTTCTAGATTACCCACACGATGATAGAACATCGCCCTCCCCGACTCCCAGTAGGGGGGAAGACTCTTTAGCAGGGTCAGCAAATTACTTGGACCAACGATGTCCACACCAGCAGCAAACACATTGGGGGTGAATGTTAATCCTACTAAAGTGGCGTAACCGCCGTAAGAACCTCCCATGATGGCAACCTTTTTGGGATCGGCGATGCCCTGTTTAACAATCCAGTTAACGCCATCAATCAGATCATCGTGCATTTTACTCGCCCACTCGCGGTTACCAGCGTTGAGGAACTGTTTACCGTATCCAGTAGAACCTCGGAAGTTGACTTGCAGGACTGCATAGCCACGATTTGCCAACCACTGCACTATCGGATTGTAACCCCAGGTATCCCGTGCCCAAGGTCCGCCATGTACGAGTAACACTGTGGGTAAGTGAGTTGCCGGAATACCTACTGGTGTTGTTAGGTAGCCGTGGATAGTCAACCCGTCACGGGATTTATAGGAAATTGGTGTCATTTGCGCCAGCGATAACCCTTCAAGTTTGGGTTGGTTGCTGAAGAGGAGTTGACTTTTTTTAGAGGCGCGATCGTAGGTGTAGTAGTAGACTGGACCATCGTCTGTTCTGTAGGAAACAAGCCAAGTTTGATCGGCAAGGTCACGGTCAACTACTGAAAATTCTCCTCGGCGAACTTTGGCGAGTGCTTGAAAATCTGCGGCAATACTGTTATCTAACACCTGCCACTCTAATTTATCCTTGTTGAAGGCAACTGCCTGAATTTGGCGCTTCACCGGATGAACAAACATCCCCCCAACATCATATTGCGGATCTTGAGCCATGACAGTTTCGTTGCCAGTTGCCAAGTTAAGCGCTAAGAGTCTTGTTGCATTAGCATTATTGGTGTCAGTGATATACAGCGTTTTGCCATCACGGAAGCCGACTGCACCACCTTGATCATCGGGTCCCCATGTACGAATTGTCTTCCAAGGTTTATTAGTTGCTTCCCTAACTGCTAAGGTGGAACCTGCATCAGGTGTAGTCGCGACAGCCGCACGGATCTGAAACTGGGGATCTGCTACTGACTCAACGACAGTACCAGGATTTTCCACCTCTAACGTCGCCTTACCCGTTTTCAAGTTGATGCGGTAAGCATCGTGCTTGCGGGGGTCTTTGATATTCATCCCCACTAGTACTTCATTGGGGAAGTTGTGATCGAGGGCGATCATTTCTGCTTTCACGCCCTTGAACGGCGTCAGGTCGCGCACCTGTTTAGACTTAACATTGACAGCATAAAAGTGGAAGTTTTCATCACCGTCTGAGTCTTGCAGGTAAATTAATTGTTCGCCGTCATAAGTCCAGAAGTAACTCCGGATACCGCGTTTTTTGTCAGCGGTCAGCACTTGGTCGTCTTTCTTACTGACAGTGCGAATCCATACCTGCAAAACGTTATTTGTGTCAGGTGCAAGGTATGTGAGGTATTTTCCGTCTGGCGACAGTTGTGGTTTTGCACGTTCTGGGTTACCGAAGAGAATCTGCCGCTTAATTAATGGCGGTAAATTAGCTATGGATTGACTTGCGTTGAGCAGGAACGTTGCTGCAACTGCCAAAGGCACAACCACTAAAGAGGAATATTTTTTATTCATAAAATGATTTTAGGTAACTACACTAACCCAGAACGTAGTGCTACAACTGCGGCTTGTACGCGATCATCAACGGATAGTTTATTCATAATACCCCGGACGTGAGTTTTCACAGTGTTTGGGCTGAGATAGAGTTTCTCTGCAATCTGTGGGTTACTCAGACCATCTACCATCAGTTTCAAGACTTCTAACTCACGCCCAGACAGGTTTGCTGCGTTTCCGGAAGGAGATGGTGGTTTGAGGTTGTCAATGACTCGTCTGGCAATTTGGGGATCGAGGTAGGTTGCACCTTCCACAGCTGCTGCGATCGCGTTCAATAGTCGCTCTATACTCGCCCCTTTAATACAATATGCATCCGCACCGCTAGACAGTGCAGCAATAATTTCCGTATCCGTTTTATGGGATGTCAACATCACTACATGGGTTTCTGGCAGTGCTGCCTTAATTTGCTGTGTCGCCGCAATCCCATCCAGTCGGGGTAACCCAATATCCATTACGACTAAATCTGGTTTCAGTTTCAGTGCTGCTTGGACGCCCAAATAGCCATCTTCTACTTGTCCTACAATCTCTAACTGTGGGTGAGCCATTAATGACTGTTCCAGTCCCAGTTGCATCATCGGGTCATCTTCTACAATTAAGACCCGCAATAGAGAAGCGTCGTTCGGCAGATTTAAGGGAAAGGCTGTATTTGGAGACATCTATCTTATTTTAGATTGCTAATTGCTAATGGCCATTAGCAATTAGCCATTAGCTATTGACTATTCTTCCACGCAATACCCTAACTCTGCCAAACGCACACGAGACTGTCGCCACTTTGGTTGCACTTTGACGAACAGTTCTAGGTAGACTTTGCCTGCAATTAATTTTTGGATTTGTTCGCGGGCAGCACTACCAATTGCTTTTAGCATCGTTCCGCCTTTGCCAATCAGAATCCCTTTTTGGGAATCGCGCTCTACATGAACAGTGGCGAGTACACGAGTAATGGTTGGTGTTTCTTCTACCAAGTCGATGGAGATGGCTACCGAATGGGGAACTTCCTCACGAGTCAACAGTAAAATCTGTTCGCGAATCAATTCGCCCATAATAAAGCGTTCTGGCTGGTCAGTTACTAGGTCGGGTGGATAGTATAGCGGTCCTGTTTCTAGCTGTTGAATCAATAACTGTTGCAATTGCGGCAATTCTGCACCAGTCTTAGCAGAGAACTTCACTGTTTGCCATTGATGCAACTGAGCCAACTGTGTGTAGCTATCATCTAACTGTTGGGGTTCTGGTGGTTGTTGGTCGATTTTGTTCAAACCCAAAATTACTGGTGTTTGGCTGTGACTCAGTAAATCGGCAATAAAGCGATCGCCTGTGCCACAAGAGGTTGTTCCATCCACCACAAACAGCACTACATCCACAGATTCAATGGCTATTTTGGCATTTTGCACCAGTACTTCCCCCAATTGATGATGGGGTTTATGAATTCCTGGGGTATCCACGAAAATTAGCTGCGCTTCTGGTGTCGTTACAATGCCACGCAATCGATTGCGTGTAGTTTGTGCTACTGGCGATGTAATGGCAATTTTCTGTCCTACTAACTGATTCATCAACGTAGATTTACCGACATTAGGACGACCAATAATGCCGATAAACCCTGACTTATGTCCAGGAGGAGCCTGTGGAATCATCACTTCTCCTGAAACAGAGAAGATGTCATTTTTAATACTAGTCACCTGTGGCTCTATAGTCCTATTTTATATTTAGTATTAGTTCGTTTTTTCTTAGACACAAAACAAACATAAAATCACCCTAGAATTTCCAGCAATTGCCTTTATTTAAGTTTAATCTACTACTGAATTCTCCGAGCAAATGTGACACGGGAGAACGGAATATGTGAGATTTTCTGGTATATTTCTCCCAATTCTAACGCGGGGCGTGAAATACAACCTGACAAGGAGGACCAGGAGAATCTCACTTGTCTCCCTGATCTCCCTTGTCTCCCCGACAGACTAAGTCTTCCAAAACATGCGAGGTTGTGGGAACGATATCTAGTGAGTAATTCCGAGTACAAACTCCCCTTCATTCACCGCCTGATTGCTTGACACATCATAAACCAATCCATCCTGTTGAGCACAGACATCAATCACAGTCGGTAACTTACCCTCTTTATTAAAACTGAGAATTTGATATAATCGTTCTCCAGCCTTGACTGAACTACCCAATTCGACTCTTGATTGAATCATGCCACCAGATGGAGCGTAATATTTTTTCACCTGACTTCTGGTTCTAAAAGTCATTTCTTGGGATGTAGTCTTATCAACAGTTAACCCAGATACCTGCAAAACACCTTTCTGTGCTAAATAATTTTTCACACCTCGGACACCTTTGGCAACTGAATCCGGATTTATTTGCATTCCCGTACCAAGTTCGAGTGTCCAAGCTTCCACATCAAAGCGGATTTCTCTACTAAGCTGTTGAAAACAATTTTCCAGCGCTAACCAAGGTTTGATAAACGCTTCATCAAAAGCATCACCATCATAAGCATCAAGTAAGATTCCTAAATCCAGAAGGAAGTATTTGGCGCTATCTTCTCGATTTGGGAAGTAAAAAAGGTAGTTTATAGCTTGATTTGTGGAACTGTGTAAGTCAATTAAGTAGTCTGCGTCTAAACTGAGACATTGCAGTTTATAGCGAAACTGTTCAGTATAAGGTACGCCACTGGGAGAATTAATCTTTTGTAAAAGTTTAGCAAATTTTTCTTGAATTTTGCTGAGATAATTCTTTCTCACCACCTGTGAGTCAAAATTAATTTGAGATTTAGCAAAGGCGAATAAATCATCAGCTTCTTTTTCGTAGTCCCAAAAGATGCGGTTCCAGTCTTTGGCTTCATAAACACAGTATCTGCCAGAGGAAAAAATGTGAGAACGCTGATTGGTTCCCATTGGGTTACAAACAGGAACCAGCCAAATTTCTCCAGCTAAATCTGTGTCATTCACTGTGAGTAAAAAGTCAATAAGTTGGTGAATAACTGTATTACCAACGATTTCAGCACCGTGTAGATTTGATTGAATGTAAACTTTTTTGCCTCTTTGAGCGCCAATAAATTTGTAAACTTGGAGCGACAGGCGATCGCCTGAAGCCATTTGACGCAGCGGAATGGTAGAAATAGCAGGAATCATGGTAAAAGTTGGTTCTCAGGGCTTAGCACAATTATGTGCTGATTTTCCCTTAAATCTCAGCCAAAAACGAGCAACTACAATAGGGACTAACTTCCTACTCTACCAGCGTCTAGATTCAATCAACGCGAGGCGCGAATATATTTAACAAAGTACCAGTAATAGATTCACTTCGGCTCCAAACACACAAAATGGAAACAACAGTAGCAGTTAATCACTATCTTGACGGCAACTTTGCACCAATAGATAAAGAAATCACCACTGATACCCTGCAAGTCATCGGTGAGCTACCCCCTGACTTATCAGGAATGTTTGTGCGCAATGGTCCCAACCCTCAGTGGACACCTATTGGGAAGTACCATTGGTTCGATGGTGATGGGATGTTGCATGGGGTGCGAATTAGCAAGGGTATTGCTACCTATCGCAACCGCTATGTCAGGACAAGAAAATGGCAACTAGAGAACCAAACGGGTAAAGCTATCTGGTCTGGATTGTTAGAACCGCCACAGAAGAATACACCCGCTGGTGTCAGCACAAATACCGCTAACACGGCTCTTGTATGGCACGCGGGTCAATTCTTGGCGCTTTGGGAAGGGGGTGCGCCTCACGCCATCAAGGTTCCTGATTTAGAGACAGTCGGCGAATATACTTACAATGGTAAACTGGTTTCTGCCTTCACTGCCCATCCTAAAGTAGATCCGGTTACGGGTGAGATGATGTTTTTTGGCTACTCTTTTGCGCCACCGTACTTGAAATATAGTGTAGTTTCAGCAACGGGAGAACTATTGCGGACTGTCCCAATAGACTTACCGATGGGGGTCATGATGCATGATTTTGCCATCACGGAAAACTATACAATATTTATGGATCTGCCTCTAACTTTCAGCGGGGAACGGATGCGGCGGGGAGAACCCTTGATGATGTTTGAGCGCGATCGCCCCAGTCGTTTTGGCATTGTTCCGCGTCACGGCGACAATAGCAGCATCCGTTGGTTTGAGAGTCCCGCTTGCTACGTTTTCCATACCCTTAACGCCTACGACGACGGGGAAGAGGTCGTGCTGATTGGCTGTCGGATGAATTCCACCACCGTATTGTCTCAAGATTCGCAATCCGATCCGGAAGGCAATATCCCGCGCCTGCATCAATGGCGGTTTAACTTGAGTACGGGGAATGTACGGGAGGAGATGCTGGACGATGTACCTGCCGAATTTCCTCGTGTGAACGAAAACCTATTGGGGCGACAAACGCGATATGGCTACGCTGGTAGGATGACGAAGGATGAGTTGCCTTTGTTCGATGGATTAATTAAGTACGACCATCACATTGGCATGTCAGAAACTCATGAATTTGGACGGGGACGCTATGGCGGTGAGGCGGTATTTGTTCCTCGTACTTCCCTAAAGGGAGAAGAGGATGAAGGCTGGCTGATCACCTTTGTTTGCGATACTAGGGAGGAGACTTCTGAACTAGTAGTTGTAAATGCTCAGGATGTGACTGCAGAACCAGTGGCGCGGGTGTTAATTCCCCAGCGAGTACCTTATGGGTTCCACGGTGCTTGGGTTTCTGAAGAACAGTTGAGCGCTTCTCTTTTAGAATAGTTCCAAATTGTAGGGTGGGCACTGCCCACCTTCTCAGGCAATTGCTGGGCAGTGCCCACCCTACTACTGGATAATACGCGATAATCTGCTTTAATGCTGGCGTTGGTAACGTCCGATTAATTCTGCCGCAGCCAAAATATGACCATCCATAGCAGTCACTATTTGATCTTTAGTTACACCCGGTTCTAAACCCAGTTTTTTATCTAAAGCGTAAAGTTTAAAAAAATATCGATGGGTTCCGCTAGGTGGACAAGGACCGCCATAACCAAATTTGTCAAAATCATTTTTACCCTGCACTCCACCGTTTGGTAGGGTGCTTACAGCAGCAATTTTTTCTGATAATTGGCGAACTGTAGCTGGCATATCATAGAGAACCCAGTGAACAAATAGGGAGCCAAGTGCATCGGGGTCATCTACAATCAATGCAATGCTCTCGGTTCCTGAAGGAGGTTCATCCCAACTTAGGGGTGGGGACATATCTTCGCCGTCACACGTGTATTTAGCAGGAATTAAGCTATTGGCTTCAAAGGCACTGCTCTCTATTTTCATGGTTTTCACCTCCCTTTTTGATTGACTGCTACCACTAGAACTACAACCAATTACAGATAATCCTGCTAATCCGAATATAGCAAAGCTTTGAACCAGAAAAACTCGCCGTTTGCTCATAATTAAGTACCCGCCAGATCTCTTGAGCCAATCCCAAGCGCTAGAATCCCTAAAATTTTATTTACTTCTTTCAAGTAATATTCTGTCAAGTCTATATTGATAACACTTCCTTCTAGTTTTAGGAATCTCCAGTTAGTTCCGGTTGTCACTGTCCCATAAATTGCTGGAATATCATTTCCAGAGCGTTCATTAAATATTCTCGCCGCTAACATCTCTGCCACACATTGTCCTAAGCCAGCATTAATATTTTCCTTTTTCGCTTCTACTAGCGTAATCACGGGGGCACTGACAAATAACTGTTCGGGAGAATCGCTAATAATAAAGTCACATACCCCAGTCAATCCCTTTTCGCTATCTATGTCAAATTCGATTCCACTAAATACATTTATTTTATCCTGTCTTTGCCTTCTTAAGTCGATTAAAATTGGGGCGATAATCATCTCAGATCGGGCTTTTTCACTATTACTAGCTAGTGCTAAAGGGATGTTATAGCGGAGTATTTCTGTTAATAATGCACTGCACTCTAATTCAGGTACGTCATTGAATAAATCAACTTTTTCTGAAGTAGTAAGTTCAAAGTTTCGTTTGACTTTTTCTAAAGTAAATTCACTGTATGACATTGGGTTTATCTTCCTCCCAATATTTGCAAAAAATATTTAGTTTCACTTTTAGGATATCTCGACCAGCGTATAATTGCCTTCAGGCTACAAGCCTGGGGCTATACAATTGCTTGCATTTAAATCAGTAGGGGCATAGCATTGGTATGTTCCCTACGAAGAATTAGTTAACTCCTGAATCAACTGCTCAGGAGTGATTATTCGAGGGCGAAGAACTGGAAAATCCTGGGAATTGCGGGTAATAATCGCATCTAAATGATTTAGTACAGCAGTGCTGTACTG
>CAZZXJ010000077.1:0-1669 GCA_964657905.1 uncultured Stigonema sp. | reverse complement strand
GTTTCTGGCACTGTAGCATTTTCAACTGTCTCAACTACCTGCAAGACAATCACCTCCACATCTCCTGGTGGCATCTTAACTGGTTCGGTAATCACTAAGTTACCTGCTGAATCGATTTTCCCTTTAAGTTTGTAAGCCTGCATAATCTTGCTCCTAAGACTCTGTTTCTAGATTATCCCGCATTGCCCAAATTAATTCGCGCACCTCTCCAGCACAATCTTCACCTGTCACAACTGGTAGAAAGTTTATTTAACGAACCGCAGAGGCACACAGAAGCCAGCGCGGCAGGAGGGTCAGCCCGACCTAGGCGACTGGCGCGACACAGAGAGGAAAGAGGAGACTCTTAAAGTAAAGGTAGATGCACTGCAAGAGCATTTTAGGGTTATCAACAGTCAAACAGATTTGCTGTTACTTACTCTTAAAATGGAGCGTCTGGTCGAATAATAATTAAGTGGTGGCGAGCGCGAGAAGCCCCTACATACAGCAAATTTTTGAGATGAGGAACATTATTCAAATCAATCTCAACTAAAATGACAACTGGACTTTCCAATCCTTTGAAGTAATGAATTGTGTTGCAACGAATCTCATTATTATTGATGTCGGGATCTGCTTTGACTCGGAAGCGACCTAAAATTTGGTTTTGAAGTGCTTGTTTGCGTTTAGTTGTCAGAATCACAATATCTTTGGTAGCAATTTTCTCATCGTCAATTAGGCGCTGGAGAACGCGACCAAGAGTATTCTTCAATTCATTATCGCCTGTATAGTAGTGAATTTCTACATCCCGTCCTAGTGGTCCAGGAGCTGTTGTGGACTGAGATCCTGAGTAGAACGGACGAACATAGGAGTGTATCTTCTGGGTATTGCGACAGTTTTCGGTCAAGGCAAAGGGCGCTTCTTCTAAAGGGGGTTTCCAGCCTGAACCGAAGATGTTCTGATTATCGTCGTGAAAGAAGTAGAAGATGCCGTGATCGGGATCGTGCAGCAGTAACTTGAGTGCCAGCCACCAGTCTTCGCAGAAATCCTGTCCTTCATCCACAATTATCGCATCCACTCGCCAATTAAGTCTGTTGGCAGCTTCTATCAACCCATTAGGATAAATTTCGTTGAAGAGTTTATCTTCAGGAATTTGGTCGTTATCTAATGCAAGACCCGCTTGGTGAGAGAGTTTTTTACAAATGCCGTGAAAAGTGTAAATGTACAAATTTTGTCTGTTCCCAAGCGAGTAGCGCAATAACTGAGCCAAAGCTTTGTTGTAACAAGTGAGTAAAACGCTAAACCCTTGTTCGTTCAGACGACGAGCTTTTTCCAGTGCCAATAAGGTTTTGCCAGAACCAGCACAACCACTGATAGCTACACGACGATGCTTTGCTAAAAAATCCAAGATCCGGAATTGTTTATCGACTAGGTCTCTAAACTTCCACTCATCATTTTCAAAAGGTAGCAGTACCGAATCAATTATTGATGGGCGGAGGATTTTGACGAGTTGTTCAACTCCATTGGTATCAAGATGGCTGTTGGCTGGATTCTGACCACGCCAGTAGTTCATAACTGCTTGTACCCAAGCTGATAAATCAGTCAACTGGCTGCCATCTAATATGATTTCGCAGGGAGCGTGTAGAGGTAGCCCACCCTTAACTTTGACATCAGGGAAGGCAACTGCATAACCGAT
>CAZZXJ010000076.1:10857-15735 GCA_964657905.1 uncultured Stigonema sp. | reverse complement strand
AAACCTCTTCCATAAATGCCTTCTGCCCTCTGCCCTCTGCCTTTCTTCGGTCAAATGTCGAAAATCGGGCATGATTTTCCAGGTTTTTGCTTCACCTTGAAAGGGCTAGTCCTAGTATGAATCTAAGTGTAGAGAAGCGAAATTTCGCTTCTCTACAAGGATTTTGGCATCAAACGAAATCATTCTCTATGGGAGAGACTTTTGGATGGGGTCAGTCCTTCGCCCTCTCAATATATTGTGTATTATAACTTAACTCAATGCAATACGCCGTAGGGGCACAACATTCTTGTGCCCTTACAAGCAACCTATATTTCACTCAATTGATAACTACTAAGTAGGTAAACAGAATTAATTACACGGTGTCCGCCCCGAACTCGTGCGCAGCACTTGGGAACTTTCGCTGCGGGCTGGTATTGCTTCGCTTCGCTCGCAATGACTGTAATTAATTTTGTGTAGTTACTTATAATATCATAAATTGCTCAACTCCACATCAAAAGTTTGTCCTCCCACCGTCACTTGATCGCCTAATACTAATTTCCGTCCTCGTCGGGTTTCAAGTGTACTATTAACGAGTACATCACCTCCTTGAATCATCAGCTTGGCTTGCCCACCAGTCGGGGCGATACCCACCAACTTCAAAAACTGGTCGAGTTTAATTGTGTTGTCGCTTGTTTTCATACTAATTCTCTGATTCCATTGCTTTGATCCGCCCGGATTTCACCGCCGCCACAAGTGCTTGATGATCGCGCTCGTTCTGATCGGCATAAGCGACGGCAAAGTCTGCGATCGCACGATCAAAAGCATCACTTTTACCGAGATAACCACTGATCGTTGCTGGGTCGCCAGAGCGAGCATGGGCACGAGCAAGTGCCCACCCACACAATGCTGAGTAGCCGCTCAAATCAGAGGTAGACATATCCTCGATGTCAATGGCAATCTTCATATCCCGTAATTGCCGAACGTAGAAGTCATGCCCGCGATCGCTGCGTGTCCAACCGAGGAAGATATCACTGGCAGCTTGGATGATTCGTTGACCCGTAATAACGCGTTGACCTTGGTTCTGGTAGATGCTTTTGTCCACATACGGCTCCAGCACAGAAGCACGGGCTTCCTTCATTTGAAGAAACAGTCTTTCATTATCGTCTCCCATCAGGAGTGCGACAACGCAACGTGTACCGACACTACCAACCCCCACCACCTTGATGACATTA
Source organism: uncultured Stigonema sp. (assembly GCA_964657905.1). Lineage (GTDB taxonomy): Bacteria > Cyanobacteriota > Cyanobacteriia > Cyanobacteriales > Nostocaceae > Stigonema. Next base: position 14,524 of record CAZZXJ010000076.1, on the reverse strand, counting down.
TCCACTTGGCGATAGCGATTCAGCAGAACTTGCAGGTCATCCCGCAGGGTTTGGCAGTAATGCTGGTAAACAGACTCCACCTCTTCCTCAAGGAGATCATCAGCTGGCAAATGGTACATCAACGGTGGTTTGTCAATGATCCGCCACTGTCCGTCAACCACCTCAGTCAATTTTGGCAACGCTTGGGCAGAGGTGCGTGTTAGCGCTCTCTCCACATGCTGATCGATGCGTTCACGATGCTTGGCATGACGGTTAAAGTTCTGCAAAACTTCGGCATCAATGCGCGAGTACCATACCTCTAGAGCACCCATCTGGGCGTACTTACCCATGTGTTCTCGGTAAGAGCAGGCAGCCATCCGCGCTGCTTCGGAGCAGTTCTTTGCCGAAACGTTGATATGGCGACCTGCAACGACAACGCTTGTTGCCAAACGTTTAATATCCCACTCCCAGGGGGCAGGAAGCGTTTCGTCGAAATCGTTCACGTCGAAGACGAGGTTGCGTTCTGGTGTCCCGTACCCACCGAAGTTAAGTAAGTGACAGTCGCCGCATGCCTGTACTTGAATCCCTGTGGTAGGGGTTGTGGCAAGGTCAGCCGCCATGACGATCGCTGCACCCCTCAGGAAGGTGAACGGTGACTTCAACATCCGACCATACCGAATCGGCACCAGACTGGACAGTCGTCCCTGGCTAGATGCCTCTAACAAGGTGATCGGATCGGGGCGATCGGCACTTTGATTCCAGTCGCCGTGAGTGGAGCGCGGTACAGTATCACGCAAGGCTTTCCCGAATGAGAGTCGAGCAGCTGGTGATGAGTGTTTTGTAGTCGAGGATGTGATGGTAGACTGTTCCATACTTTCCTGAATCTGGGTACTCAAAGATCTTAGACTCCTCCCGAAGTGCTAACCGCTCTTATCCGGAAAAAAGTCTACTATAAGCTGAAGATACATTAAGTTTTTCTGTTTATCTACTTCGTTCTTACAGATAAAATCGTCGGCACTATCATCCAGACCGTGATATATACAATCGTGACTCTAAAAAATACTCAGTCAAGGTGAAAAACATCAGTTCGGTTAGTACCAAAGCGAGGTATTATACAAAGAAATTAACAGAAGTTAACAATGGTAGAACGCCCAATCAAGAAATCTGAACGTCAGTCCAAAGATAGTACTGACAACAATTCTGGGAATTCGGATTCTATACCTCCTGTTGGAGCCAATCCCAAAATCTCAAAACGGAGCGATGACCGCTCGTCGGATAGAGGCAAGAAAGCATCTTTTGCAGACGAAGCAAGGCAGGTGGTTAATCCTGCCCTAGCGCGTGGTCCGAAACCCGTTAAGTCTCAACCCATTGTCATCAAAGAGCCAGAAACAGACTCGGAATCTATCTCTGAGGAGCCTCAAGACGAAACGGCAGAAGGATAAAAGGAAATAAATATTTTTGTAAGCTCTGTACACCTAGATAACATGGGAAGTTTGGTAGCCCCATTGAAGCCATTTCAGAATTCTGAAATGGCTTCAACGGTATTCATAATCTGGGAAGTTTGATGTTGGTCTTGGCACACTCCCTACCCCCCCAATCTAATTGATGAACACCCCTAACGACGAGCGACAGTATGCACCAGCTACGCTACGCAATTGTGAGCCTATCCTTGAGGTGCTTTTGAAAGTGCTGCCCCCTACTGGCACTGTTTTGGAAGTAGCAAGTGGTACTGGTGAACACGCAGTCTTTTTTGCCCCGCGCCTAGGTCCTCGTAAATGGTTACCCTCGGATCCCAATCCGCAATTACGTGCCAGCATTGCTGCCTGGGCTGCACATTTTCCATGCGAGAATCTTTACACACCTATTGATCTTGATGTTCGTACACCAATCTGGTCAGTGGAGAAAAATGCTCCTTCAGGGTGGCTTAATGGTGATGATTTGAATAAATCGCCAATTACAGCCATAGTTAACATAAATATGATTCATATTTCTCCGTGGTCAGCAAGCCTTGGATTAATGGCGGGTGCTGGTCGGATTCTCCCACCAGGCGGTATCCTTTATTTGTACGGTCCATTCAAAAGGGGCGGAAAACACACCGCGCCTAGTAATGCGGCTTTTGACGAATCCCTACGCGCACAAAACCCAGAGTGGGGCATACGCGACCTCGACGATGTTGTGACAGCAGCTACTAAACAACACCTGATTAGGCTTGATACTTACCAAATGCCTGCAAATAATCTTTCAGTAATCTTTCAACGGTCTTAACCAGCCTCAGGAGTGATGGAACACTGGCTTGCGTAACCCACACGACAAATTTTCGGTGCGTTAGGAACGTAACGCACCCTACAAAAATTGCACCTTTATTAAATCCACAATCCTAAACAGCTTTATCAACCTCGTCTTTGACAGTAGCGTATGCCCAATCTAACCATGGAAGTAACGCTTCAATGTCTGTGGTTTCTACTGTAGCCCCACCCCAAATCCTTATTCCAGGTGGTGCGGAACGGTAAGATGCAATATCGAAAGCTACAGAGTGCTTCTCCAGTAGTTTCGCCAGTTTTTGCGCGTATTCTGCCTGCTGTTGTGGACTTAAGGCAGTAAACCAAGCATCGACAATCTTGAGACAAATCGATGTACAGGAGCGAGTTTCTGATTTCTCAGCTAAAAAATCTGCCCAGCTACTTTGCCCAACCCAGTTAGCGATTGTTGCCAGGTTTGCTTCGCTGCGGCGAATTAATTCTGGAAGTCCGCCGATACTTTCTGCCCACATTAACCCGTCGATGGCATCTTCTACACATAGCATCGATGGAGTATTGATAGTATCTCCTTTAAAAATACCTTCGATAAGTTTGCCTTTTTGCGTTAGGCGGAAAAGTTTCGGCACAGGCCAAGCAGGTTGATAGCTTTCGAGGCGTTCGACTGCACGGGGTGAAAGCACGATGACACCATGTTGTGCTTCCCCACCCAATACCTTTTGCCAGGAATAGGTAACTACATCCAACTTCTCCCAAGGCACATCCATAGCGAATACAGCAGATGTGGCATCGCAGATGGTAAGTCCTTGACGGTCTGCTTTTATCCAATCGCCATTAGATACCCTGACACCTGAGGTTGTGCCATTCCATAAAAATACTACGTCTCGGCTAAAGTCAACTTCGTCTAGATTGGGCAAACTGCCATAAACTGCCTTAAGCAGGCGTGCATCAGGCAACTTTAGCTCCTCGACAACATCTTTGACCCATTCCTGACCAAAGCTTTCCCATGCCAAGATATCGAGGGGGCGCTGTCCTAGGAGCGACCACAATGCCATTTCTACCGCACCTGTATCGGAAGCCGGAACGATACCCAAGCGATAGTCGGCAGGAACACCTAGAATTTTCTTAGAGTTTTCGATAACTTGTGCTAACTTAGCTTTGCCTACGCTAGATCGGTGGGAACGACCTACACATGCATTTTTCAGATTGGCGGCACTCCATCCGGGACGCTTCGCACAAGGACCAGAAGAAAAATGTGGAATGCGCGGCTTTGTTGCTGGAAGTGTAAGATGATTTGACATCGTGTTGGTATGTGGTATCAGGTGAGTGCTGGCTTAAATGATACCCGAACTCAAGCCTCCAGAAATAAAAGCCATCTCACTAACCAAACGGCTGTCCCCATCTTCCTTCTTCACGCCCGGTACGGCTTTTAT
>CAZZXJ010000076.1:0-10757 GCA_964657905.1 uncultured Stigonema sp. | reverse complement strand
TGCTTACTATCAAAGCAACGAATGCCCAATTTCAACGTTCGTTCAATCATCACCTTAGCTTAACGCGAATTCGTATATAAATACCAAAAAATTTTGGCATTGGTCTTCAAAAAAATAAAAGTTCACAATGCTTGGAAGGATAACTGCTCATGCGTTGAAGTAACTATCGTCCCCTGTGGGATTAATCCTCGGGAACAAATTAGAAATTGCCTCTTCTAATATCTGTGTGGGAGAGATTTTGCAGGAGAATTCATCATGGGTTTGTGTCAATGAGCGTGTTTCCACTTGTCTTGGCAATGCAAAAGCCCAAGATCTACTTAACGATGCCACTGCGATCGCACAAGCATTGTCGTGATTGTTAGCGAAAACGCGATCATGATCGCGCCAACCCTCAACAATCAGTAGATGCATGGCATCGCATCTATCGAACGGCAGATTGGATCGCAAATGCACAAAGGTGAACACCTCAATACCCTTACTTTCGATAGAGGTCTTATACTAGCCTTCGATAGATGTGTTATTGACTCTCAAAGAGTTATCACCTAACTATCTGATAGAAAAAATCAATTGATGTCAAGACAAACAAATCATTAATGTCTATATTTTTACTCACACACACTCGCGTTTATTGTTGACTACCACTCATTCAATTTGGTGTAGGAGAAGATTTTTATGTGTAGTTTACTACGTTGGTCATCAGCAAGTGCCGCATTGTTAGTTCTGGGAGCCACAGTCGGCCCAGTTACTTCCACAATAATTTCTACTCCAGCTTCAGCTCAGACTCCTCCAAGCTCCACTCCAGGTTCAGATCAGGGTACTCCTACCACCTCTCCAACTCCAGATCAGGGTACTCCTCCCACCTCTCCAATCACCACACCCCAAACTTCAACGACAACCTTTTCTGATGTTGGACAAGATTACTGGGCAAGTGCATTTATTCAAGCCCTAGCTGCAAAAAATGTGATTGCCGGCTTTCCTGATGGCACTTTTAAGCCGGATCAACCTGTGACTCGCGCTGAATTTGCAGCAATGATTGGAAAAGCTTTTAACCAAAACCCGGTTCGGCAGTTAAGTGCTGGTGGATTTTCAGACGTTCCTTCTAGCTACTGGGCTGCTGCTGCAATTCAGAAAGCCTACGAAAGCGGATTTATGGCTGGTTATCCAGGGAATGTGTTTCGACCCAATCAGCAAATTCCCAAGGTGCAGGCAATTGTTGCTTTAACAAGTGGTCTGGGTTTGAATGCTAGCAGTGCGTCGCCAGATATTCTCACTACCTACTATACAGACGCCTCAGCAATCCCGAACTATGCCTTGAATAATGTGGTTGCAGCAACACAAGCCAATCTTGTCGTTGACTATCCGGATGTGAAAACACTCAATCCTATAGGAGCACTCACTCGTGCGGATGCAGCAGCGATTTTATATCAAGCCTTGGTCAGACAGGGACAGCTGCAACCAGTTGCTAGCAACGTCGCGGCTGCTCAATATATAGTAGCTGGAACCCCAGGCGGTACTCAACCGGGCACTACTCCAACCGGTAACGACATTGTTTCCCTAGCTGCGTCTAGCAATTCCTTTACAACCTTGACTTCTTTATTAAAGGCAGCAGGTTTAGCAGATTCTCTACAACAACAAGGTCCGTTTACGGTATTCGCTCCCACAGATCAGGCGTTTGCTGCTTTGCCTAAAAACACTCTTGAGAGATTGCAGCAACCGGAGAACAAAGACGCGCTGATTAAGATTTTGACATACCATGTGGTTCCTGGTGCACTCACTGGTAGTCAACTCTCAACAGGAGAGCAGAAAACGCTGGAGGGATCACCTGTCAATATTAAAGCGAATGCTGCAAACAATCAAATTAGGGTAAACAAGGCAAAAGTCATACAGTCCAACATTCAAGCGAGCAACGGCTTGATTTATCCGATTGACAAAGTCCTGCTACCACCTGACTTTAAAATAAGTCAGCTGCAACCGGGAGCCAATACCAATGGTGGTCCTAAGATTGGTAGAGCCACTCGTGGTGGCAGAAGCTATATCGGGGTTGGTGGCAACATTGGTATATCTGGTAGTTCCGATTTGAGCGACGGAAACTTTGCGGTGATCACTAAACTCGGGTTGACACGCAACATATCGTTCCGACCATCCGCAGTGATTGGGAGCAATCCCGTCGTTCTGCTTCCCATTACCTTCGACTTGACTCCAAAGGGAGTCGGTGACTTGGGTGGACGAGCGTTTGCTATATCTCCTTTCATCGGCGCTGGTGTAGCTATTGATACTGGCAACGACGGTGACGTTGGTGCACTGATAACTGGTGGTATAGATGTGCCTTTGGGTGCTAAATTTACATTAAATGGAACTGTCAATGCGGCTTTTCTCAATGACACAGATGTAGGGGTAATACTAGGCGTTGGCTACAACTTTAGATAAGCACCAAGCTATTAGCCTGCGATTCAAATCGCAGGTTAATAGCTTCTGTCCTCTGTACGCGAAGCGTTCCCGAGGGCTAGAGGACTGCAAAACAACTTTAAGAATTGACCACAATGTCAGGGCGGGGTTACCCCGCCCTTACGGTAATCTGTGGTTCAATAAACAGAAAATAAAGGTCAAAGATCCTAACCAAGCTTTGGGCAATTGGATTAGGTTATAATTAGAAAAATGGGCAATAAAAAATATCTAGGCATCCGCGCATGATAGCTAGTATTTATCCGTTGTCCTTGGCTGTGGAACGTGATTAAGATTTTAATCACCTTCAGCCTCAAGGGTTTTCTGCATCTTTCTGATACGAGAGAAACCTGAATATTTTAATGGGAATGCTAGCTTTTGTAAGTTAATAATTTTTGGCACTTGTGGCAATTTAAAGTCATGAACAATACATTATTTGATAAAACCTTCCGTGACAGCAATGGCGAAATTGTTATAGCTCAGATGCCAAACCTACCGATTATTGTTTGGATAGTAGCTAGTTTACTCAAACTAATTTTTCCAACGGGCGAAATCAATACAGGGTTAGACCTACTGGCTTTTGGCTCTTTATTTACTTGGGCGTGGCTGGAATTATTTCAAGGCGTTAATTATTTTCGCAGAACCCTAGGACTCGTCGTGTTTATTGGTTTGATGGCGTCAAGAACTGTGGGTATTGATGTACTTGGCTTGTAGCTCAGAGAATCATTGATTTATGTGATTGAAGGTGCGGAAAGTTTGTTGAATGCCTTGGGCTAGAGGATGTTTTTGTTGCTGTGCATAAAGGTCAGCAGCTTTACGATAAGCTGACCACATTTCACGGAAGTTTTCAACTTGATCGTCTTGACCTCTGATGTTAAGTAAAACCCAACCTAAATTATGATACGCCTCTGCATAGTCTGGTTTTAAATGAACAGCTTTTGCTAAACATGAGCGTGCTTCCGACCATCGGCTTTGTTTACCAAATAATGTACCTAGACGAAATTGTATAAAGGCATCAGGCGGAAATTTCTGATTGTAAGCTTCATAAGCTTGGATAGCTGCTGGAATATTTTGCAGGTGTTCTTGAGCAATGCCTAAATTGACAAACACCCAGCTAGGAGTTTGTGCTTGACGTTTTGCTTGTTCAAAATTAGGAATAGCATCAGTCCACAAACCCACGGCTGCTTGCTTCCAACCTTTAAATCCCCATGCAAACGCGCTATCAGGTATTTGAGTCGTAAACTCTTGAATACATCTTTCAACATCAGTACCTTTAGTAACTACTGCTCGTTCTAAAGCAACAGTTAGACAAGGATAGATCCAGCGTTGCATGTCTTGAGAATTATTAACGTGGGTTTGTTTAGAGTTAGCGATCGCAAGTCTTGCAGCGCGGATGGCTGGTTTCCATTGCTGTTGATTAGCAGCGATCCAGGCTTGTAGTCCTAATGCAAAAGTGGAATTACTATCAAGTTGAAGTGCCTTGGAAACAGCAGTTTCAGCTTGTTCCCAATTACCAGACTTGGCGATCGCCCAAGCGAGATTAGCTTGTATCCAGGACTCGTTAGGAGATAAGTTTGCAGCAAGCTGCAAGTATTTTACTGCTGCTGACCAGTTGGCTTGACGACAGTTAACAAGACCTAAAACTCCATAGCCTCTGCCATCATTTGGTTTGAGTTGAATGGCGATTTTTGCAGCAACTTCTGCTTGCGAGTCATTCAGATAGATGTGAACGAGTGCAAGTTCAACCGCAGCGTCACCATTATTAGGTTCGTTAGCGAGACATTTTTCATAGGCTAGAACGGCTGCTGCTAATTTATGTTGCTCAACTAACTGGCGCGATCGCCTGAGAGTTGGCGAAACCAGCTTACCTTTGAAAGCATCAATTAATTCATCCGCTGTTTGAAAACGGTCCTCAACCTGCATTCGCATTCCTGTTAAAATTATCTTCTCCATTTGCACAGTCAGATTAGGAACTAACTGTCGAGGAGGGATAAGAGTTTCTGAATGAAATCTATCTGTTGCTGCGGCTGGAAGTTGACCTGTCAACAACTCATACAGAGCTAAATTTCCCTCCAACAAGCCGATACATAAAGGAGTGGCAGCAAATATTGCTACAGCCACCATCTCTGTAATTAATACTGCTTAAAGCTTAACCGAACCGTATTGGGTTCACCTTTCTCTTAGCGCCCGATTTCAACGTCTTCGAGGATGCCGAGTGCGTCGGGGACAAGGACGGCTGCGGAGTAGTAGGCGGAGACGAGGTAAGAGATGATAGCCTTTTCGCTTAGACCCATGAATCGGACGGACAAACTAGGTTGGTATTCATCGGGGATACCAGTTTGATGTAGGCCAATCACGCCTTGGTCTTCCTCACCAGTGCGGAGTATGAGGATGGAGCTAGTCTGGGTATTGGTGATGGGGATTTTGTCGCAGGGAAGGATAGGTACGCCGCGCCAGGCCAACACCAGATGTCCGTCCAGATCAACGTTTTGTGGATAAATGCCGAGGCGATTGCACTCCCGACTGAAGGAGGCAATGGTACGGGAATGGGCTAAGAAAAACTTTGACTTCCTCCGGCGAGTGATGAGTTCGTCGAGATCGTCTGGGGTGGGTGGTCCGTTGCGGGTAAAGATACGCTGTTTGAAGTCAGCATTGTGCAACAACCCAAAGCTGCGATTGTTGATCAACTCGTGTTCTTGACGTTCCCGTAATGCCTCGATAGTCAACCGCAGTTGTTGTTCCGTCTGGTTCATCGGTTCATTGTACAGATCTGCTACCCGACTATGGATTCGCAACACAGTTTGAGCCACGCTCAATTCATATTCGCGGGGTGTGAGTTCGTAGTCAACAAAGGTTCCCGGCAACTCTGGTTCCCCGATATGCCCCGAAGCCAGATCAATGGAGGCTTCCCCGTACTTGTTTTGTGGGACTTCCGAGCGGGTTCTGAAGTCATCAATGTGAGCCTGCAGCGCCTGGGAATTGTTAAGAAGTTCCCGAAAAGCCTGTTGTGGTAGCGCCAACACCGTGCATCTGGTGATAGCCCGGATCGTAAACTTCCAGTTGCTTTGGGACTCCACCAACATTCGGTCACCGAAATAGTCGCCATCAGCCAGCACATCCAATTGAGGTTGGTCTTCATACTTACCCACCCCAATCTTGTTCACCTTTCCATGGGCGATCAGAAAAAGCTGCTCGGCGGGCTGACCTGACTCTACTATAATGTCACCGGGTGCGAACTCCTGCTGAACAAATCGGTTTGCTAACGCGCTCAATACTTCGGTATCGTCAAACCCTCGTAGCAACGGCAACTCACAAAGTTCTTGAGGAATCACCTGCACCTCGGCTCCAGTATTGGTGAAAGTAATGCGCCCATCACCCACCATATAGGTCAACCGACGGTTTACTCGATATGTGCCACCCTTCGTCTGTACCCACGGCAACATTTTCAACAACCACCGTGAGGTAATGTTCTGCATCTGCGGCACTGACTTTTTCGTCGTCGCCAAGTTACGCGCAGCTGCGGTACTCAAACTTAGCCGGGGATGTTCATTTTCCAGATCTAGATTCGACTCAATAGGCTCTCTCATAATCTAACCCTCCACTCTCTAGTTACTAACGATTGGAACTGACAAATACAAAGTTGGTTGAGGGGAAAGAGGCAATAGATGTTAACTCTTGATATTCTGCTTCTCTTAAATGGCTTTTAAGTGCCCGACCCCTTCGCTCTCGTAGCCATACATGAGAGGTTAAGATTATAGAGCTTTTGTCAATAAGTCATGTTGCTGAAAATTATTCCCAAAACCTTGAGAGCTTTGCTCCTTGTACAAAGCTGATGTTCATACTTGATTTAACGCTCGATTTTCAGCATAATTTCTAATTGACAAAAGTCCTGAATGTCTTAACCTCTCATGTATGTTCAGAGCCCGATTTCAACGTCTTCAAGGATGCCGAGTGCGTCAGGGACGAGAACGGCTACGGAGTAGTAAAGTGAGACGAGGTAGGAGATGATAGCCTTCTCGCTGATGTTCATGAATCGAACAGATAAGCTAGGTTGGTATTCATCGGGGAGACCAGTTTGGTGTAAGCCGATGACGCCTTGCTTTTCCTCACCGGTGCGCATCAAAAGGATGGAGCTATTGCGGGTATTGGTAATGGGGATCTTGTTGCAGGGAAAGATGGGCACGCCACGCCACGCCGGCACCCAATTGCCGTTCAGGTCGATGCTTTGTGGGTAAACGCCGAGGCGGTTGCACTCCCGACCGAATGCAGCAATAGTACGAGGATGCGCCAGGAAAAAACTCGGCTCCTTCCATACGGTAGCCAACAGTTCGTCGAGGTCATCGGGAGAGGGTGGTCCGCTCCGGGTAAAGATGCGCTGTTTGAAGTCAGCATTGTGCAGCAACCCAAAGCTGCGATTGTTGATCAACTCGTGTTCTTGGCGTTCCCGTAATGCCTCAACGGTCAGCCGCAGTTGTTGTTCGGTCTGATTCATCGGTTCATTGTACAGATCCGCTACCCGAGTATGGATTCGCAACACGGTTTGAGCCACGCTCAATTCATATTCGCGGGGTGTAAGTTCGTAGTCAACAAAGGTTCCCGGCAACTCTGGTTCCCCGATATGCCCTGAAGCCACCTCAATCGAAGCTTCCCCGTACCTGTTTTGTGGGACTTCTGCGCGGGTTCTAAAGTCATCAACGTGTGCCTGCAGCGCCTGGGAATTGTTAAGAAGTTCCCGAAAAGCCTGTTGTGGTATCGTCAACACCGTGCATCGCGTGATAGCCTGAACGGTGAACTCCCAGTTGCCCTGGGACTCTACCAACATCCGGTCACCGAAATAGTCGCCGTCGGCCAGCACATCCAACACGACCTGCTCGCCATACTTCCCAATCCCAATTTTGTTCAACTTGCCATGGACGATTAGGAAAAGCCGATCGGCTGGTTGACCTGACTCCACGAGTACGTTACCGGGAGCGAATTCCTGTTGAACAAACCGTCCCGCCAACGCGCTCAACACCTCAGTGTTGTCAAAGTTTCGCAGCAACGGCAACTCACCAAGTTCTTGAGGAATCACCTGCACATCAGATCCGGTGTTGGAGAAACTTATGCGCCCATCACCCACTGCATAAGTCAACCGACGATTCACCCGATATGTGCCACCCTTTGTCTGTACCCAAGGTAACAGCTTCAATAACCATCTTGAGCTAATAGCCTGCATCTGCGGCACTGACTTTTTAGTCGTCGCCAAGTTACGCGCAGCTGCGGTACTCAAACTTAGCCGGGGATGTTCATTCTCAAGCTCTGAATTCGACTCGATAGACTGTGTCATAATCTAATCCTCCATTTTTTCGTTACTAACAATCATGACTTTACCTAATTGACCGAATACTAATGAACTCACACCACCAAACTCTATTCACCAGCAAAAGAACTCGACCCTACTTGAGCGAGTTCTGAACTTAGATCCCCTGCACCGAGCAACGAGCTAATACGCATAGCCGAAGTGCCGATCCCTGTAGGGCGGCTGTTCAGCCGCCGGGGTGCCGAACTATTACGCAATTCAAATTCCTTATAGCGGTCTACCGCTATATGCCATTTGAGTACACCACACATCCACTGCTGTAGTTTTTCAACGTATCTGAGCAGTTTTTCTTGGGCACTTGCGTTCAGGTCAAAATCCTCGAAAAGGACCGGCAGTTCGGTGGCGACAATGTGTTCAAACTGACGTGCCCGAGAAGTCATCAGGTTGTTGACTACCTCGACGGCCTGCGGCACATCGCAGTTGAGGAATCGCTGAACGACCAGCACGCCGTTATTGAGTTCGCCCTCAAATTCTATTTCTTTTTGGAAGGAAAAGATATCGTTGGTCAAACAGGCGAAGTCGGCAGCCGAATTATCCAGCCCGCGCATCGGTCGGGTGCGGTAGATATCCTGCGGGATCTCATCGCCCTGAGCTAGTCGGGACAGGCTCATCGTCAGATCCGAGCCAAACGTTTTACGGCGCATCTCAACATAATCGATGGGATCTGGAATCCGATTTTGGATCAGGTTGGCGAGTTCCCACAACCAGCTTTCGGTCATATCCTCGATCGCACGGCGAAACTCACCCCGTGCGGTCGCAGACATGGGGCCAGATGTACGAGACCAAATGTTTGCCAAGCCACGTTCCACTGGGTTAGTCGGAACCGGGATGGGACTGGAATCAAGAGGCATAAACGCCGACAGTCGGGCGTTGAAGACTTTTGCACCTGCCATGTTACGGGAGTACCCGTAGAGTGCTGGGAAGTAATCGTCGGCATAGGTTCCCCAGACAAGCCAGCACGCCGTTAGATTCAGTTCCGGACCAGACGCATTCGGATGGATCAACGCACCGCATAAGGCTACGTCGGCAACATCGAACTTGTGGTCATCCCAGATCGCAGCACCAGGAATACCTGGTAGTGAGTCCAGCATCCCCATCTCGCGTGCCCATTCCTTAGAATGCCGCCGCGCGGCATTCAGATGACGATTCAAACTTGTAGAGAAGGGCATGTAAAACTTTGGCAGTGTCACCGGTCCCACGGGCTGGTATGGAACGAAAGTGAAGCTCTTGAACCTTGACAGACCCAAGGCTCCAGGCGACAATTTGATCTGTGCAGCCGAAGTACCCAGCCCTGTGGGTCCGCCCAGAAGTAGTGTGGGTGTCGCTGAATTGTCAGAACCCTCGTTCATGTAGCGGCTCGATCTCATATGCCACTCGTGACCACCCGACTGCCAGTCCTGAAGTCCCTTGATATATAAGAGAACTTTCATGCGAGCTATCGGGTCCAGTCCGTGTTCCTCAAACAAGGGGGGCAGTTCGGTGATGGCTGTGTTCTCGAACTGGTGTAGCCGTGAGGTTAGCAGATCGTTAGTGAGGTTGGCAGCCTCCTGCGTACCCACATTTAGGAACCGCTCAAAGACCAACACACAGTTGGCGTTCTCGCCTTCATCCTCTACTTCTCTCTGGTAGGAGAAGAGGTCGTTACGTAGATGGACTCCATCGGCAAACGTATCTTTAAGTACATTCATCGGTCGAGTCGAGGCGATCTGGGCTGGGATTTCAGCGCCTACGGCGTGTTCGACAAGATTTGCTGACCAGGGTGCTCCGCCAACCTTTCGACGCATTTCGATGTACTCAATGGGGTTGGCAACCCGGTCTTGGCTGATATTGGCGAGTTCCCACAAAGACTCTTCCAGGAGGTTTTTTGTACTTTCGGAGAACCGTATCCGCCAGTCAAGAGATGCCGTGGGCACAGTGCGAGACCATAAGTCGGCCAGTCCGCGTTCCACTGGGTTGGTCGGAATAGGAGGTTGTCCTTCGGGGTGTACTGGCATGAACGCCCGCAGTCGGTGGAGGTACTCCTTGGCACCCGCCATATCTTGGCTACGCTTGTAGATCTCGAGGAAGTGATCGTCGAAGAAGAACACCCAGACATACCAGTCGGTCACTAGGTCAAGTTCCGACGAGAGCGAATCAGGGTGGGTATAAGCGCAAAGCAAGGCGTAGTCCATAGCGTCGAACTTACGCTCATCCCAGATAGCTTTACCTTGCGCTTCCTCTTCCGAGTTCAGGATACCGATCTGGTAAGACCAAGCCTTAGAATGCACTCGCGCCGCTTCCAGGTTTGGGTTCAGCCGCGCAGGCCAAGGCATGTAAAATTCTGGCAGTTTAAAGGGTTGCATGATCTGCGCTTCACTTTCTGTAAGGTCTTCTTACTGTCCTCCTTGCGGAGCTAAATCGGTCACCGGCTGTCAACAAGCATCCTCGTAACCCCAACCACATCCCCAGAATTATTTCATTCAAGATGGGAGGAGATTTTGTCAATATCATGAGTGAAAAATTTGGGTAAGTTAGTCATCGAAAAACTACTATTTTGACGAAGGCATTTGAGTGCGATCGCGGATCGCGTCCATTTGCCCCAACAAAGATCCGCTTTGTTGGGGCAAATCTTCGATTCGAGATCAGGGTTTCTGGAGGAAACCCTTTGGGCACATACGGATGATCGCCCTTAGGCGGGTTCCAAGCGACGCATCGCACTTGACGGGCACTCTGCGCCATCATACTTTGGTGTGCTTCTTGCTAGAGCATCCCTACAATAATTGTTCGATAAAATTTTTTGACTTTGTGATTTACTGAGCATAGCTCACAAATTAGGATCTATAAAGTACAAGGCTTAAATTGAGAAGGCATCAATTAATCATTGAGTAGACAGTTAATTTGCACAAACAGAATACACCAAAATCCATGCAAAAGTAATATGTATAAAAATATACATATTACTTTTACTTATAAAACA
>CAZZXJ010000075.1:0-15823 GCA_964657905.1 uncultured Stigonema sp. | reverse complement strand
CACTCATAGGCACAGGAACGCAGTAAATACCCCCATTTGCTGCGATTTGAGCGCGGGTTGCAATTGACCCAGCTTTGCAATCGGCAACAAAGACAAATTTTTTGTGTCCAATCACTTGCGCCATTTGTTGCCATGTTGGGAAATATAATGGATCATCCGCTCCATTACCTTCAAGGGTGGCACTGACCAATGGCATTCCCATTGGGTCGAGGGTTGCAAGTAATTGACGGTATTGCAATAAGTCTGGACGCTTGTCTTTAGAATAGCCGTAACGTAGTAGATTTTCGTCTGAGGAATCCCCCTGTTGATGATTCACACTAAAACTGCTTGTATCAGCTCGTGCCACTTCCGTAGGTAATTGGTAGGCACGAATCAGATGTCGTCCCAACTTTATTTCTATTTCAAGCCTAGCCTCTGACTGCTTACCTAATTCTTCTACTACCCTTCCTAATCGGTCATCACTAGCATCTTTTTCTGCTATCGACCACCCGGTGCTTAACTCTAAGATCTTTCGGTGTGCTTCTACCCAGGGTTCTACAGCAGACAACCGATGGTCTGACTGGGTAATTATATATATTAATAACAGTACACTCAATTGTCCGTAGCTCAGTCCTTTGTGGTTTCCATGTGGTGGAGTGAGTTTTTGGTCAATACCCGATCGCTATTTCCATCTGTTTGAGCCATTCCACAATCAACGGAATATCGTCTATTCGCTCGGAACTCCTGACCACTGTTTTTCCTCTAATCTATTCGGACTCTTGTGTATACGCAAACTTGCCTTGAATGTCCCGCTTCAACATTACTCTACTCTTGCACCGTGTATTACACCGTAAGTTTAACCCTTAATCGGTATCTTTCGGATGTAATATGAAGAATTACACCAAGGGCATATTTATGAGCAATAGCCTCTAATTCCTTCCATGTAATACACGGAAAACCTAACTCCCCTCTTTTCATGTAATACACCACAAACCCTTCGCCAAGTATTACACGGTATCACCACCATCAGATCCACAATCAAGTTGAAACCTTACACAGTCAGGTATTAATTCCTCTTACCTTCAAAAATGAGCGAACGTACAGTTATGACAAAATGACGAGAGAGGAACGTAGATTAGCAATATTCCAAGTAGACACAACAAAGATTTTGGAGTCTGACATATTTTTGTTCGTATTAGATGGGCGTGTACCTGACGAAGGAGCCTGTATGGAGCCTGGGGTAGCATACGCCTACAAAAAACTTCAGCATCCAAACAAGTTGATAGTTGGTTTGCATACTGATATCCGCTCCGCATTCATAGGCTCAAAACTGAATCCGATGATACGTGTACCTTTGGAGTACATTGCAACAAGTGAGAGGGAATTGCTGCAAATGTTAAGGCATTATCAGGATTTTCAAGTCATAGCTGATTTTACAAAGGAGGTTTAGCGGAGTCAGCATCGCCGTCTAACAAGTTTGATACATTGCAAGGACACTTAACATCCTTCTATTTGTCTTTTGTATATTCTATTTCAGTTCATAACGAGCAGTAATGCTTTGTGGTAAAACATATGAACAGTTTAGCTTCAGGGATACAGGACTTACGCAGCGATGATTGATCCGCAGCGAGCGAAACACAACTTTTGCGAAGCAATCCCAGTCTTGACGAGATTGCTTCGCTTCGCTCGCAATGACGAAAATACGTTAACTTAGCGTAAGTTCTAGGATAGATTTTGTAATTTTTTGAGAGGTAGCGTTTGAACTACCGAAAAATTAGGTCAGTTATTGGCAGGTTATGATAGGCTATCTGCCAATGAGGAGTGATAGAGGGATTTCAGATGACCAAGTTGCGGGTTGGGTTGTTGTTTGGCGGTCGTTCGGGAGAACATGAAGTTTCGATACATTCTGCACAGGCGATCGCTCTTGCTTTGAGTGCAGGGCAAAATGCCAGTAAATACGAAATACTGCCTTTCTACATTCAAAAAGATGGATGTTGGTTAGCAGGGGAAGTACCCCAACAGGTTCTAGGTTCTGGGATTCCCCTACTGGAATCTCAACACTCAACACCTGAGAGTCAATTAACATCTAACTCCCAACGCCAAACCCCTTGGCAATCTCCCTCTCAAGTTGCTCAAGTGGATGTTTGGTTCCCAATACTCCATGGACCAAATGGTGAAGACGGTACAATTCAAGGCTTACTCACCTTGATGCAAGTCCCCTTTGTTGGTTCTGGAGTTTTAGGTTCGGCATTGAGCATGGATAAGGTTGCCATGAAAATGGCGTTTGCCCAAGTCGGACTGCCGCAAGTAAAATACATAGCGCTCTTACGTTCCCAAATTTGGTCCAATCCTTGTGTTTTTCCGAAACTGTGTGATGAAATTGAGGCATTGGGTTATCCCTGTTTCGTCAAGCCTGCTAATTTAGGTTCATCGGTGGGCATTGCCAAAGTGCGATCGCGGCATGAACTAGAAACTGCTCTGGATAATGCCGCCAGTTATGACCGCAGGATAATTGTTGAAGCTGGAGTCGTAGCACGGGAATTGGAATGTGCGGTTTTAGGAAATGACGATCCCAAAGCTTCTATTGTGGGTGAAATTACTTACAAAAGTGACTTTTACGACTATGAAACTAAATATACAGAGGGAAGAGCAGATTTACTGATTCCAGCACCAGTACCAGATAGTGTCACACGTAAAATTCAGGAAATGGCTTTGCAAGCCTTTGCAGCCGTTGATGCTGCTGGGTTGGCAAGGGTAGACTTTTTCTATGTAGAAGCTACAGGAGAAGTATTGATTAACGAAATCAACACTATGCCAGGGTTCACGGCGACGAGTATGTATTCCCTACTCTGGAACCAGAGTGGGATCTCCTTTCCAGAACTAGTTGACCAGTTGATTCAATTAGCGCTACAAAGACATAAAGCATCCCAAACTTAGGACTATAAAGTAGTTAATGATACCATTTTGTGGAAATGAGCAGCGGATTTGAAAGCCGGATTTTTGTTGTGGATACTACTTGAGTAAAATTTTGCTTACGGATACGTGATGGTGACTCCTAGATGTAAAATCAAGGTCTTGAGGGGTACAAATCTGAAAGTAATTATGGAAAATAGTCAGAGTGTACAGGAGCCGCCATCCCAAGTAAAAGCGCCAACATCTAAGCCGGAAAACACTCAATCGCAACAAACAGGTAGCAGGAATCTTCTGATACATCTGCTTGCTCATCACCCTTGGCTATTTGTGATTGGGTTGTTAGCGGTTTTTCTAGGTGGTGGTGTTCTTTCCCTTTACAGCCTGGGTTATGTTGGCTTTGTAGAACAGACACCACCAGAAGAAGCACTAGAAGTTGAAGTTGTACAAGCAACAAACACACCGTCTGAAACTACCAATCCCATACCTTTATGGATGGTGGCGGCGATCGCCCTCAGTTGTGCTACTGGATGCTTGATAATTTTCCGATGCCTAAAGCGACCAGCACAACATCAAAAAGTCCAGAAACAGAGAAACCGCTACCAGACACGCTTAACAAAAAGCCGCCCTCAAACAACAGAATTACTTCCATCAAAGAAACCGCCAGTTTTGTTGCCACAGCAACCACAGAAGCCCGTTATGGCAACCTCAGATGAAACAAAACCTGTGGTGACGGTACTGCCACCAGAACAAAGCGTCACTGGGGGTAAAAGTAAAGAATCTCTGGCAAGCATGTTAGATATTCGTAAACAAACTTCTTTGTCGGCAATTTTACGAAAGAATTAATAGTACGCCCAACTGCGATCGCAACCCGTCTATACAATTGGCTAGGGCCTCTGACCGAATAATTCGTAATTCGTAATTCGTAATTAAAAATTCCTAAATTAATTAATTATTAATTCCTGAAGGGACAGAGCAACTAGACCAACTCGCACAGCGAACAGCGCTGACACTCGTTCCTCGCTACCGCTTCGCTAACGCTAACGCTAACGCGTTTTAATTATGAAAAACAAAAAAAGCGAAGCATCTTTACTACAAGCCCCTGCATTTATGCATGGGGACGCGCTTTTATGCGGGAGACCACGAGCGAACCGCATTTTGGCTCGTAATAATTACGAATTACGTTAGCGTCAGCGAAGCGATCTTCGGGTACCCCCGCGTCGGCACGAGCGTCATTATCGCGTTCCGAATTATTTTGACTGTTAGCACTAGCTACATACACTCATAGGTAGGTTTTTGATTATAGTTACTCACCCACCTAACTCAGTACCTTTATAGTAAAAAAGGCAAAATTATCAGAGGTCTGAGTTTCATGAGTCGAAAACCCAGCAAAGTGTTTAAGCAGTCCGGGGTCATTCCGTATCGAGTCAAAAACGGAAAAATCGAAGTCTTACTGATCACAACCCGCAATCGTCAACACTGGGTAATTCCGAAAGGAGGTATCTGCAATGGAATGAGTCCGCCTGATTCAGCAGCAAAAGAGGCGTGGGAAGAAGCTGGGGTTGTTGGTGAGGTAGATGCTAATGAACTCGGTACTTACAAGTATCGCAAACGAGGCAAGACATACTGGGTAAAGATATTTTTGTTGCCAGTTGATACAGTCTTAGAAGATTACCCAGAAGCAAGTCAAAGAAAGCGGCGGTGGGTCGATGTGACCAAAGCCGTCAGGCGGGTTAAGAAAGCTTCACTCAAACGCATCCTGAAAGGCTTTATCGAGAACGAGACGTAGACAAATATTGCAAGTCATCATATCAATTTTCTGGTTGGCGTTTTTGCCTCACTTGCAGCTATCCTGGTTCTTGCTAAGTCGCGGTCTGTTAAATCCACAAGGGTTGATGTAGCAAGTTTACTGTTTATATAGCAATCCTAAATCATTCGTCAGGCAAAATTAAATATATAATGTCCGCCGCCAACTCGTGCGTAGACGCGGAGGGGCTTCCCGTAGGGTAGCGCTTGGGAAGCAACCGCAGGGGTTTGGGATTGCTACTCTCCCTTGAAGCCCCCTTCGGGGTCCAATACTACTCGGTTAAGGATTTGTGGTGGTAATTAAATCGGTGTAGAGACGCGATCTGGCACTTCGTGCCGCAACGCTTACGCGTCTTTACATAGGTTGACGGTTAATAATTTATCTTAACCGAGCAGTATTGCTTCGGGGTCTACACTTCGTACCCTACGGTAAGGCGTTCCGCCTACGCTTCGGACATAAATATTTCGGATAAGCCTTTTTTTCCTCCCCTGCATCCCCTGCCAACAGATAAATTTTCGAGATCCCTTGCAGTATTGATTTGTGAGGGGTCTAACCTCCCGTGACATTTTATTAATTAGTAAATACATTTAAAATTAAAAGCTAAAACTTGTTAAACCGGGTTTAATCAGGAAGATAATGGTAAATTTTTTATTTTAAAATGAGATATTCTTTTGGCATTTTACTGTAATGAACCAGTTTTTTTAAACTTGTTAAAAACTTGCCAAAATGGCAGCCACGCTCTAAATTACTCAGTTAAGTTATAGAAGGTAAACGACTTAAATGGTGTTGTTATCAGGGTGTGTCACACTACTAAATCACTTTTGTGATCCACGTGATTACAAATTATTTTCAGACAAATAGTAACATATATCTAAAAATTAGATAGAAACTATTTGTCTGAATAAATAATTATAAAGAATACGGTTTGCGTTTGCCGCATCAGGAATATCAAGTGCTTACAGATGCTGTTGTTGACCTACACGTTAGCCCCTTAAATAACGGGCATCATCTGTACACATTCCTGATCTCTTCAGCGGCAAATGTCAGAGTGGGAGCGGTAAAAGCGACTGGTATGCTTGCTCCCACTCTTTCTTTTTTGGGGCTTTTTACAGTTTTTTTCAAACAATTCAAATACTTGCCAAAATGGCAACCATACTTTGAATAACTTAGCTAAATTGTAGATGTAAGCGAATTCAAGGGTGTTGGTTATCAGGGTTTTACCAAATTATATGACATAGTTTCTGTCCAGTAATTTGGTAATCCCAGAAACCGGGTTTCTTTGATTTGGAGCGACGAAATTTCGGTCTAACCAGGTACAGAAACCCAGTTTCTCAATTGAGAGTGTTCTAGAACTGATATCTAAAGTATTTGTATGAGTGTAAACAAATATTAATAATAAAGTTTGTCATTTGCCACTCTAGGAATATAAAGTGTGTCCTGACGTTGTCGTTGACCTACACGTTAGCCCCCTAAATAACGGACAACGTCTGTATATATTCCTAATCTCTTCAGCGGCAAATGTCAGAGTGGGAGCGGTAAAAGCAACTGGTATGCTTGCTCCCACTCTTTCTTTTTTGGGGATTTTTGCTATTTTTTTCAAACAATTCAAAAACTTGCCAAAATGGCAACCATACTTTGAATAACTCAGCTAAATTGTATATATAAACGAATTCAAGGGTGTTGGTTATCACGGTGTATTAACTCTACCAATTAGTGATTTTCAGCTAATATCTACAACTGATGTCCGCATTTGTTATCTGGGCAAATAAATATTAATAATAAGGTTTGTCATTTCCCGCGCTAGGAATATTAAACGTGTACGGACGTTGTCGTTGACGTACACATTAGCCCCCCCAATAATGGGCAGCGTCTGTACATATTCCTGATCGCTAAGCGCGGTAAATGGCAGAGTGGGAGTTTGAAAAGCTAATGGTATGCTTCCTCCCACTCTTTATTTATTTATATCAAAAAATCTGTATCCCGCAGAAACTCAACAATCGCTGCATTAACCGCATCATAAGCACCAGATGAAGCATCATGACAGCAATTGGGTAGAATCTGTAACTGAGCATTAGGGAGGAGTTGGCGCAATTTTTCCCCATCGCTAGCAGGAAACCAACTATCTTGTTCGCCCCATAGAATCAGTGTGGGACATTTGATAGTATGAAGATTATTTTGAATTAACTTAAGCATATTCGGTTTATTTACTTGCAAATGCTCTATTTCCCGCGCTGCTAGTTGTAACTCTTCGGCTACTTTCGTGAGAGTACCAGGAAACTCAATAAATGGGTAGCTCATCCAATAGACATCTTCCTGGGTCAGTATTGATGGATCAAATAGTACCCCACGCCTTTCTACTGCCATAATTTCTCTTACCAGCGGTGCTAATAGGTGTGCCAGACGCAAAGAGTCAATTGTTTGCACGATTTCCAGTGGCATTTGGGAAAGCAACCACATTCCCCAATGGGGCAGACGTTGAGGGAAAATAGGTACATTGATTACTACTAACCGCGCTATTAATTGAGGATTTTCTTGAGCAAGGGCAAGGGCAACTAATGCCCCCAAAGATTCTGCCACGACAACAGGGGGTTCATCACATAATGCTCGAATAATTCGCTCTGACTCAATTATTTGATGACCGCTTTTTTCTCGACGCGACAAAGGTTTTTCCGAAAAACCGTAACCTTTGGCATCAAAACAAATGACTCGAAAATACTTAGATAGTATCTGGATGCTGTGACGCCAATTGTAGCTCCAGCTACCAACCCCATGGAATAAAAACAGGGGTTTACCTGTACCTTTCTCACCATAGGCGATTTGTACAGGATAGCCATTAGCATCAGTAATTATTAAACTTTGCTGTCCTTGAGGAAAATTAGCTTGCCACCAATCTTGCATTACTTTTGTCAGTCACTATTTAACTGCCAGTTAAGGCTCCCACTAACAGTCTAATGACTATGACAGCAAGTGCCACCAATCCAATGGCAAAAAGCAACAAGCCACCCAAAATCGTCAAGATAAACCACTTATCTGCGCTCTTCCTTTGGCTGGGAAACTTTAGGTGATCTTCTAGTAGCTTGATATTATACTCGTTAGCTGTCCAAGCAAAATCAAATGCGTCTCCCAATATTGGTATTGATCCCACTAAGCCATCCACAATAATATTAAAAACCATTCTGCCTAAAGTAGGTGCTGGTGTACCCAGGCGTGCAGCTTCTAGGACGATGTAGGTAGAAAGCAGAACACCCAAAAAATCACCACCAACAGGTATAAGTCCTACAATTGGATCTAAACCAATATGAAGCCTTATTCCCGGAATGGTAATGATTTTATCCAGCAGTCGGCTCAGCTGACGCAGCCGCTTTAAAGTAGGTGCTTTGGCTTCTGGTTCAATAGTAGAAAACTGAAGACGAGGCTGAGACATTGGTGCGATCGCGTTTTTGTTTGTTGAATCGCTAAATATTCTACTCCTAGATCAGAACTTTTAAAGTGTTTATTTATGTATATGTAACAATGTTTCCAAAGAAGGAGCCAGGAGCCAGGAGCCAGGAGTCAGAATGGTTCTTACGCAATTAACTAGTGAATGACTTATTAGTTATCGCCACTGTCCTTAATAGGTAAATAGCGATCTTCCAACCTCATCTCTTTGTGAGTTTGATTCTCCTGACTCCTGACTCCTTTTTTAAAGATAAAAAATCATACCGAGTATTCCTATGAGTCAAGAATTAACGCAACAGTGGTTAGGGGAAATTAAGGCACTCAAACAGCAGGTAACTGAACTACAAGCAGAACGGGATGCAGGGTGGAATAGTGCTGAAAAATGGCAGAAACTCTACAATACCGAAGCAGAACAACGCCGAACAGATGCTCAGATGTCCAAAGATGCGATCGCGTCTTTAAAGGTAGAAATACAAAAACTCGGCTTTATTGAGTCAGTACAACTCAATGACACCACAGCAGCAACGGTTATTCACCAAGAAATCGAACTCCTAAAATCTGTAGAGGAATTGAAAGCCAAACTAATTGTCGTCATGAAAGAACGCGATCGCCTGCTATCGCTACTCAAATCCGAGCAAGACAACCATGCCCAAACTCGGAAAAGCCTCACTACCGCGTTGGGTGATGCTATTGATAGATTGACGCAAGAAAGAGAAAAATTATGAATGATGAATTATGAATTATGAAACGAGCCGGATGTTTTTTTCATAATTCATAATTCAGCATTCATCATTCACTCAGTCCCATCACCGAAGCTACTGCTAAAAGGTTTGCCTCGATACCTTGTTTAAATTGACTGTGATTGTGTTTAATAGCTGTATCTGGATCTTTAAGACCATTGCCAGTGAGGACGCAAACTACCGTTGCTCCTGTCGGAATTTGATCTTTTACCTGTAACATCCCTGCTACGGAAGCAGCGCTGGCTGGTTCACAAAAAATGCCTTCTTCTGATGCTAAAAGTCGATAAGCATCCAGAATTTGCTCATCTGTGACGGCATGGAAACTTCCCATACTTGCTGATTGGACTGCGATCGCTTTTTGCCAGCCAGCAGGGTTGCCAATACGAATCGCGGTGGCTAAGGTTTCTGGATGTGCTACTCGCTGACCTGTCACCAAGGGAGCCGCACCTGCTGCTTGGAATCCCATCATCCGGGGTAAGCTCAAGCACTTTCCGGCTTGATGATATTGACAAAACCCCATCCAATATGCTGAGATGTTTCCCGCGTTGCCTACTGGAATACACAACCAGTCTGGGGCATTACCCAGGACATCGACAATTTCAAACGCGGCTGTTTTTTGTCCTTCCAGACGGTAGGGATTTACCGAATTCACTAAAGTTACCGGATAGCTTAAAGCCATCTCGCGCACAATTTCCAGCGCTTGGTCAAAATTACCTTTAATTGCAAGTACCTCTGCTCCATATAATAGCGCCTGCGCTAACTTGCCCAGCGCTACATAGCCTTCGGGAATGAGGACAAAGGCACGCATACCCCCGCGCTTAGCATAAGCTGCTGCTGATGCTGAGGTATTGCCTGTACTGGCACAAATGACTGCCTTTGCCCCTGCTTCCTTTGCCTTGGAAATAGCCATTGTCATTCCTCGGTCTTTGAAGCTACCAGTGGGGTTAAGACCGTCGTATTTAACGAAAACACGCACTTGTCTGCCAATCCGCTCTGTAATTGAGGGAACCGGGATCAGGGGTGTGTTACCCTCTTGTAGAGTGACGACTGGTGTTTTTTCGTTGACAGGCAAGTATTCGCGGTAGGCTTCTATGAGTCCTGGCCAAGGTTGGCAATAAGAGTTAGCTACAGACAGGCTTAAAGTCACGGTATTTAAAAGCTCTGATTTTTTTGTGTAGTATGGTACTGGTGATTTATTGGGAACAAAACCTTCTCGCTGGCATTCGTATACTACAAAATTTGTATTGATTACAGCCACCAATAAAAAATATACAATATTTTAATCAATCTTAAATTAAGATTATTATAATATTTTTAATGGTGTGATCTGAGTTCTGGATATAGTAAGCAATGTCTACATCTACTCTTTCTGACCGCGATTCCCAAAGTCCCTGGACGAGCCGATTAACTAAATCTTGTTACCAAGTCGATCAGCAAGTCAAGTTCATGAACCTGCAAGCAGAGGTTGAGTCTCTGTTGCGGCAGTTACAAAACTTGAAACTGCAACGGCTATCTGCCACTCTCAAGGATGAATAAGGCGACTCAGTCGCTTCTCCCAATTCCTCGCCCCTGCGCGAACGCTCCAATTCAAAAATCAAAAATCAAAAGTCAATTTAGATATGAGCCTGAAATTTATTTCAAGGCTTTTAGGTCAGCTACTGCTAGTAAGAACTTGCGTCCTCTGGCTGATTTATGTTGAGTTTTTCTAACAGGCTTTGAATGTGGGTAAGGGTGTCTTTTGTGGTTTGCGATTGACCCTTCAACCAAGAATTTGCAGGTTTTTGCCCTTGCTGAACAGCTAAAATCAAGGCTCCCCAAGCTTGCACCTCTGGTCGATTTGGGTTCACCCGCAATGCTGCTTCTACGCGACTCCACAACCGTCCTTTATCCGCTTTCAGTAGGGTGACAATTTCTTGAGCATTCTGCGGCGACGCTTCAAACACCTGTAAAGCTTTTTCCCAACGACCATCAATCAAATCCGCAAGTACTTGTTGACTAGGACTTGCCCAACTTTTATCTGCTTGGATTTTAGTAAGTTGGGAGTGCAAGCGAATCAGATCGATTTGCGCTTGCGCCGTTGCGGGAATTCGCTCTTTTCGCTGTTTCTGAATAGATTGTAACCACTCAAAAGCTGGTGTCCACAGTCCACTGCGGGCAATTAGCAGGGCATCTTGGTAAGCTGAATCGTGCATCGCAGCTGGTGTCAGAGAAATCTCTTCCAACTGGATAGGGTTGAGGATAAACTTGACTCTTTTGACTTGATAAACACGTAGCTGAGGTTCTAAACCTGCTGTTTGATCAACAACTAACTCTTTTACACTATTAGTTAGCTGTCGCCATTGAGGCAGTTGCCCACTAGGACTTGTCCAAGACAACATAAGTTGTAGGTGAGTGCGTTCGGGATTGTAGTGAACTATGTGACCGTAGGCTAGAGCTTGAGTTCCTGAGTCGCGCTGACCCCGCAAATAAAACCAAACACCTGGTGACGATGGACCGTTTGTAAAACGTCCCACTTCACGAATCGGCAAGGGAATACTAGAACCTTGATTATCATCTGTAGCATCAACTAAGGGGGCGACGACGAAGGATTCTTCTAGTCCAGTTACAGGTAGTTGAGTCGCCAGATGGTAGGATTTTTCCGGCACAGATTGCCACTTTGAGTCTTGTGAACTCTGATACACCCTAAGTTCTACAATGGATTTACAATCTAACTGACAATTGGCACGCTGCTTAAAAACTGGCAATAAAAAAGATTTTGCCGGATCGTCATCCAAAGGCAGGATTTCTCCAGAACTCTCTCCTTGGTTACTCACAGAAGCTAGAATTTGTTTGAGGGTTTGGGAGCGTTCTGTGTTTCCAAGGGAAATTTTCGCCCATTCTGGTAAAAATTTATTCAGCCAGCCTACTTGCTCTGGATTAAATATGAATAGGATGCTGATCCAGGCAAAAGCCATAGTTAAACCAGCGCTGCTTAACAAAACCGCGATCGCAACCATTGACGCCAGCCCACTTCTTTGTTGGTTTGCGTGACTTTTTTGTGAGACACTCGAATTGAGCCGCTTTTTCTTGGTTTTTTTAGAGACGCGCTTGTTCTTGCCGGAATATGATTTTGGCGCTGGGTTTGACGAGGGGTTTCCCATAGTGCTTCTTAGTACATCTAATAGATAATTTGCCCAGAGTATTTTCTTTTATACTCGCGTTCCTTAGATGTTGCCTAGAAGCTTTCAAGGGAAGTAGGGGCTAGGAAATAGAAATTACGGTAATTTACTAATACCCACTCACCGCTTTCTTCATAACTCAGTAAATTCTCTAAAGTCACAAAAAAGGTTATACTGTAGAATGCGATATTATCCCAAGGGGAGACGAGTCGCGCTCGTTCCGACGATCGAGTACTTGCTAACGCTTCGACGATCGCGAATGCAGTGTAACGATAGATTCAGATATAGGTTGAGAGAAAATATAAATAATACTCACTTCTTAACGAGCGCTAACTATGAGCAATACTTCCCCTGAACTTCCACAGCTTGGCAATTTTCAGCCAGAAGTAGAGAGTCAAACCTCTACTTTTGAGAATGCAAAACCCCAGAACAAACCTCAACAGCAGTCAAAGGTACTACAGACTTTATCAGAGTCACAGAAACTGCAAGTAAAAAGCGCATTGCCACCATTTGTTGGAATTAGGCAGTATACAAGTCAACTTTCACCCAAATCAGCTAACCCAGAGTTTATCAAACGTTCTCGTCAATTTTCTAATAGACTTTGTCCAGAATTAATCAAAGATTATTCTGGGTGGTATATTGCTATTGAGCCAGACAGCAGCGATTATTTCCTAAACGCTAATAAAGCAGTTGCCCAACAGTTAGCACGTCAAAAGTACCCAGAACGACTGATTTGTACTTTTCAATTAATTGCAACAGGAGCAGTGTCGTAAAGTTTGATAGAAGGTAAATTTGGTAGCAAATGCGAGCTATTTTTTGAAATCGATCTGATAGCATCTGACGGATTAATTATTACAGTAGATGCACTGTTGGACACAGGTTTTACAGACTGGCTGGCGATTAATAATCAAGATGCAGAAAGTTTGGGTTGGCTGCTAGTTGAAAACGAAGAAACCAGGCGCACGGCACAGGGAGAAACACAGTTTAATGTTTATGCGGGAATTGTAAGTTTAGATGGGCAAGAGTTTAATGTACCCGTATTAGCTGGACAAGCAATTGCTGAAGTTCTCTTAGGGTTACCTTGGCTTTTGACTCGACGGCTGGTGGTTGACTTTCCTGCGATGTTGCTAACACTCTCGCAGTCATCTATGAAACGTTGAATAGCAAACGATTCTCTTTCTGTATTCACTGGTTCTGCGATCGCCTGATGATGTCGCACAATTCAGTAGCTTTTGCAAAAGTGTTAAGGCCACCGAGTCCTCGCCGCAACACCGCACACTACCCGAAAACCGAAGTCGTAGTAGCCGTTCACCGGGGAGTCCCGGCGGCGGTCAGCAGAACGGCAGTACTTAGGATCGTAGGACCATGAACCACCGCGCAGCAGCTTAGAAGCTTCTTTATTATCATTCTCATATTTTGTTATCCAAGCACTACCATCTACGGGCGCTCCTTCATAATTTTTATGCCAGTTATCTGAACACCATTCCCAAACGTTCCCATGCACGTCGTACAATCCAAATGAATTTGGAGGGAAAGTTCCAAATGGCGTAGTTTCTCCTCGCGCCTCCCCTTGTGGTTCGTCAGCAAAGGTTGAACTAGCAAAATAATTGGCTAACTTATCTGTAATCGTCTCACCAAAATGAAAGGGTGTAGTAGTGCTAGCGCGACAGGCATATTCCCACTCCGCTTCGCTCGGAAGTCGATAATCTTTTCCTGTCAATTTAAATAGTCTAGCACAAAATTCTACCGCGTCAAACCAAGAGATGTTTTCTACAGGAAGGCGATCGCCTTTGAAATTAGAGGGATCAGGTTTAAGGTCACGGTCAACTCTAGGTAAGGCAGCAACTGCTCTCCATTGGGACTGAGTCACCAGATATTTTCCCATGAAGAAGGGTTGTATAGTGACTTCATGCTGTGGATGTTCATCATCATCTCCTTCCCCTAATGGGGAACCCATCATAAATTTGCCGCCAGGGATAGCGACCATTTCTAGGGTGATACTATTGCCTAAGTCTTCGGTAAAGTATCTCGCTTGTTGAGTTTCTCGTTTGATAATTTCGCCGCGACGGTTGACGGTAACGACCTCAAACTCAAAAGTTAGCAGTTCATATGGCGGAATTTCAAAGTTATCTGCTGGCGGAATTTCAAATCTGACCCTCCCAACTTCAATTTGCGCCCCAGGTTGACCCAACTGTTCAAACTCTGCTGCTGCTGCTTCTGCTTCTCCTCGTGCTTTTGCATCCCAACCACGAGCTAACACTAACAAGGGTTTAAAACCTGAGTTCATGAGTGGGTCAATATCAGCATAACTCTCTATTAACGAAGTTAACTTCACCCACTCCGTAGGTTTTTTTTGTGCTAATGCTCTTTTCAGCGCTTCGGCAATGTCATGAACTGCTTGTTCGGGTCTGATGTAAGCTAGTGCTGTCCACTGGGGGGCTGCACCTAAGTCTTGGTCAGCACGATAGTTGGTTTTTAATTGCTGGCGAATATAAGCGACCATAAAATCAGACAAGTTATATAGTCGATCTTCACCAAAGTGGTTTTTCAGATCCTCTAGTAACTTTTTACGGACTTCCCCTTCAAGTTCGTAAAGTTGGAAACCTACAGGGTCGCACAAGGAAAGCAATATATCGGCAACGGCTATCCAGGGAGTGCGAGGTAGGAAATTCTCGCGCAGGCAGTACAAAAGTTCTGGTGTGAGTGCCAAAGGGAAGGCAGCATGACAGGCTAAATCAAGGTGTGCTTCACCAAAGCGTTTCGCAAAGGCTTTAAGACGTGGGTGACTAATCTCCCTAATCTTAGAGTTAGTGAGAGGGGTCATAGGTCAATATCGTTCGGTGTCGGGTTTTTCGGGTAGCATACGTGTAGAGACGCGAAATTTCGCGTCTCTACAAAGGTTATCGGTAGGGAAATTATCTGATTTGAACCGCATTGGGTCATAAGTTTCAACCTTTAGGGATTTCCAAGTAAAAAAATATTCAACTATTTCTTGTGGGATGGGCATAAGCGCCCGTCCTATCAACTGGGCGGGCGCTTATGCCCACCCCACAATATTGGATAATTTATTTGTTGGAGTTCCCTTACCCGAACGGATCGCAGCTTTAAGTCCGAGGGAATTGAATTCAAACATCTGTACACGCTGAGAAATTGCCTCAGCAGTAGTGTATTGCCAGCGTGACTCTGGCATAGGATTGAGCCAAGCGATCTGACGGACGCAAGGAGTCAAATCTTCTAGAAACCTAGCTGTGAGTTCAATGCGATCGCGATTGATGCCTCCACGAGCAGCACCCCCATCACTGATAATTAAAGCAAAAGTCCGGTTACGATGCAATTTTGGCAGCAAGTCCTGAATAGGTTTGGCATCAGGACGTTGGGGATAGAGGTAAAGGTAATCTCTGGGAGAGTTGCGAAAGTAGTAAATATCAAATTTGCCCAAACCTCCACCCTGTAGATTATCAACCAATTTCTGCCAGAGGAGATGAAACGGAACCATTGAATTAGAAACATCTATCAACAGCAGTAATTCTGCCTGATTAATCCGACTCTTAATCAGCACTGGTTCGAGAAAAACTCCGTCTTGGCTAATTTGTTGAACCGTGGCTTCTATATCTACCTCAGTTAATGCGCCTTCTCGAATAGAACGGCGCAGGTAACGCAAATTGCGCTGGGTTTGTCGTTCTGTTACAGGAAAATCTCTGACACTCAATTGATAGGAGGAATGCTTGCGGCTAGGCTGATCGGGAAGCAATTCTCCCTGCATGGCGATAGGAATTTGTGGAGAACTCTCT
>CAZZXJ010000074.1:0-16011 GCA_964657905.1 uncultured Stigonema sp. | reverse complement strand
CCTTCATCTGGTAGCCCTTGCTCATACCAATTTCATCCCACATACTCCAGGCAAAGCAATAGCTTTGTAATGAACTGTTGTGTTGTTGGTATTGTGCAAAGCTCTCTAAAAAACTATTGGCAGCAGCATAAGCGCCGACATTGGTGCCGCCAAAGAAACCGTTAATGGAAGAAAAGTTGATGAATATGCTCTGTGGCTGGTTTGGAAGCAATTGATGCAGCACCCAACTGCCCAAAACCTTGGGAGCCAGTGTTGCTGAGACAGTATCTTTTGTTTCTTCCATCAGCAAAGACTCGTGATATGTTCCGGCAAGATGAATCACCCCATGCAATTGACATTGCCAGTGCGACTGTGCATGTTCAACCACCAGTTGCATTTGTGTCAAATCACAAATATCAGCCGCATGATAGAGGATTTCTCCCCCAAGCTGCTCTAGCCCTTGAAGGGCGCTAATTTTTTCAGCGATGGTATTCGTTTGCTGCACATAGGCATCCCAAGTACTTCTTTCGGGTAGGGGCGTCCGACCCACTAACAGCAGCTTAGCCTGATAATGTTGTAACAAATACTTTGCCATCTCAATGCCAATACCCCCCAAACCCCCACTCAGCAGATACATTCCACCTTGCTGAAAAGGCAGTTCAAGATTCGGTTGAACACACAGGTCGGCTTTTTCCAAACGGCACACCCAGCGCTGTCCATCACGATAGGCAACTTCTTTTTCCTTTGACAACACCCTCAGTTCATTGAGGATAAGCTTCCCGTTCCATTGCACATCAGATGATGGGGGTAAGTCAACATGAATACAACTCAGCCAAGGCATTTCCTGGGGAATGGTTTTGAGTAGACCCATAATTGTGGCTTTTTCATAGGCAATTGCGTCTAGTGGTGAGACAGCTTGCGTATGGCTGGAAATCACCAGCAACCGGACTTGATGCTGTGAGCCTTGAATTTTGGCTAGGGCTTGTACCAAAAACAGCAGACTGTAGACTCCTTGCTCCTGGGCTTGTTCAAGAGCCAACAAGCTGGAAACCTCTCCGGCATACAAGTCATAAGTCCACAGGTGCAGAATTTGGTCTATCTTAATGTTGTCTGCTGCCAAAGACTCTAGTAGACGCCGATAGTGGTCGGGTTTGTTGGGAGCGAGGCGATAGCGGTTGGGACTGAGTTGGGCAAAATCAGAGCCAGTTTCAACACTGACGCAGATCTGGTTGTGCTGTTTCATCTGCCCGCACAAAAATGTCCCTAGCCCCAAGCGATCTTGGAATACCAAAACTGTACCCTGATTGAGGTTTGAAGCATTGGGTCTGGCTTCAAACCGATGCCAAATTTTGCGGTAGAACCAGTCTGGAAGGGTTTTGTCATTTTCCAAGTGGATATCAATTTCTTTCAAAACATCCTGAAAATGACCTGATGCCAGCAAGTTTTTTAGTTTGGCACGCTGTATCTTTCCACTTGTCGTCTTAGGAAACTCCTGTTTCGGCACTGGGATCACATAAGCTGGAGCGATGCCTAAGTTTGAGGATACCTTCGTCTTAATGGTTTTGATCAGCTCTATGTTTGGTTCGCTCCCCGATGGCTTTGGCGTAAAGAATATTACTAAACTTTCCGTACCTCGATTTGGGTCATTCAACTCACAAGCGGCTACATAGGTTGGTTCTACTCCGTCAATAGAATTGACCGTATCCTCAATTTCATAGCAATAGTAATTCGCCCCATTAATAATAATTAATTCTTTTTCGCGACCTGTCAGGGTGAGACGACCATCAAAAATGAAACCCAAGTCGCCCGAGTTGAACCAACCGTCACCCACAAACGCTTCTTGGTTAGCAGCTTCATTATTTAAATAGCCAGGAGTGACCACATCTCCTTTGATTTGCAAGCGACCAATCACCCCTTCTGGGAGCACTTTATTATCTTGGTCAGTAATTCGGATCTGAACGCCAGGTACAGGTGGACCAAGATCTATAAATTCAATCGCCCCCTCAAATGTGTCGTTGGTTTTTCTTAACCGCTCACCCAAAGACGATTTCTGTATTCGATGCACCCCACTCTCATCAGCAAAATGATTCTGATAAGTCATGCAGGTACATACCTCTGCCATTCCAAAAGCTGGTTGCATGGCATTAGCTGGGACGCCAAAAGGAGCGACTAACTCCAGAAATTCCCGAACTACTGGCAAGGTTACCTGCTCGCCTGCATTCATCAAGAATTTAATCGAAGAAAGATCCCAGTTTTTCTGTTGAACTTTCATCAGCGCATCGCTAACCAACTTAAAACCAAAATTCGGCGACCAAGTATGGGTCACCTGATAGGTTTCGAGCAAATCTAACCACTTCAAGGGATTGGTCAAGATGACGTCAGTAGCGACTGCTACTTGCTGACACCCTAAATAGGTATCTTTGAAGTGACAGGTTAGCACGGGAACAACGTGATCCATCGGCAGCCAGTTGAGCGAGATATCTCCTGTTTGGTAACCGTTAAACTGCTTGGCAGCATGAATATGAGTAATTATGCCTTGGTGCGTTTCTGGGATGCATTTGGGAACTCCGGTGCTGCCTGAGGTTAATTGAAAGAACGCTACCTCCTTGGGATGGCTTTGATGGATGGGTAATGATGGTGAATGGTGGCGAAGTTGACTGACAGGTAGTACCTGCGATGCCATCTCTTTGAGAGAGATGAGGCGCTCAATTGGTTCAATCAAGGAATCACTTGCTAAAATTGCTGGATGACCGAGCAATTCCCAAGTTCTGAACAATTTGTTGACCACAGCATTTTTGTCATCGTAGCTAGAAGCCACCGCCACTGTCACTGGGGTAATCCCACCGAGAAGACAAGCCCATAAGGTTGAATAATAATCCCGCAGTGATTGGATCTGCAAGATGGCTCTATCCCCTGCTTTGAAGCCCATTTGATCCAAGCCGGTCAAGATGCATTTAGCTTCTTCTAATAGGGCCTCATAGGTTTGAATGGTTTGCAAGCCATCAGCTTGGATATAGATGATGCCTTTATCTGGGTATTTGCTGGCGGTTTGAAGCAGGGCGTCAGTTAAAGTTTTCGGAGCGTCTTCTTGTATGATTAATCGACCTCCATCACTGATAGCCAAAGCCTGCGGTTCTGAATCTACTGGCTGGTGGTATCGAGCAACTGGGGCTGTTACCGACGCTTCGATTGTAGGCACAGTAGGAGCTTGACTATCAGGGAGCAAGTCGTTAAGATGCAGCGCCGACCGATGAACAGTCTTTTGTGTAACCAGAACTGCGACGGACTCAATTTCCGGCAGCTTTTGCAGTTGCTCTTCCCATTTTTGCACTAAGTCGGAGTCAATGACTGGAAGACGGGTCAAGGCTTGTTCGTCTACCTGTCCTGTTGGTGTTAACGGCAGAGTAGACAACGGCACATAGGCACATGGTAGGATGTACGCGGGTAGAAGGGCTTGCAAGTGGGATTGCAGCTGCTCTGGATTGAAGGCTCCTGATAAAACTACGTATGCCACTAGCTGTGGGTCGAAAGTTTCTGTTTGCCGTACCAGCACTCTTGCATCCTCCACAGCAGGAGCCATTAACAACGCAGCTTCGACCTCCGGCAGTTTCACTTGGTAACCGTTAATCCAAGTCTGTCCCTCGCTAGAGCCTAGCAGTTCTAGTGTGCCATCGATTTGACGCCGCCCCAAGTCCCCTGTCTTGAACAAATAAGCATCGGGGGTCTGTTGGAAGGGATTTTTGACAAAGGGTTGGGCCGTCTCAAACTCAGCCTGGAGGTAGCCCCGTGCCAAACCCGTTCCGCCAACATAGATTTCCCCCTTTACCCCTACTGGTACTGGTTGTAAGTACTGATCCAAAACGTAAACCGACATGTAGGTGGGATGACCAATTGGCAGAGTTGGCTGATTGCCAAGTTGCTCGCAAGCATAGCAACTTACCTCTCCTGCTGCCTCAGGTAAGCTGTAAAGGTTGTACAGCTTGGTTGTGAAATGCGCTCTAAATGCCTCAACTACTGACCTTTGCAACGGCTCTCCACTGCATAGAACCAAACGCAGGGAATTCAATTGCGCCTTTTTATCTCCGCTACTTGAGGCAACAAAAGCTGACAGTGCGCTGGGGACGAAGCCAATGACGCTCACTTTTTGACGATCAATTAGGTGCTGCAAGTCGGTAGGATCGCCTTGGGTGTTGGCATCTGCAATGATCAAACGTCCGCCAACAACTAAGGGCCAAAAGATTTCCCTGACTGCTGTATCCTGCACTAAGGGAGCTTTGTGCAATACGACATCTGTTTCATCTAGTTTAAAGGTATTTTGCAACCAATGCAGACGCTGACTCACCGCCTGATGCTCTACTAGCACTCCTGGCTTTGATGCATAGGTTACGTAAATCAAGCTTTCTGGTGTTGTCCTACTGATTGGGTTCTCCTCACTTTGTTGTGCAATGACTTCCCACTCTGCATCTAAGCAAATTACTAGTGCTTCGTCTATTGCAAATAACCCTAAGAGATCTTGTTGGGTTAACAACACCGATGCCTTGTTATCTCTCAACATCAACTGCAAACGCTCAGAGGGGAATTGCGGGTCTAATGGCAAATAAGCCCCACCCGCCTTCAGAATGCCTAAAACTCCAACCACCATCGCTATAGAGCGCTCCACGCAAATACCTACTACCACTTCAGGTCCTACCCTGAGGGCTTGTAGGTGATGTGCTAATTGATTCGCTTGGGCGTTCAACTCCCGATATGTTAATTGCCGAGCTGAAAACACCACCGCTACTGCATCTGGTGTCCGCTCCGCCTGTGCTTCAAATAGCTGATGTATAAACTTGTCGTGAGGATATTCTATCTGAATGTTATTCCACTGAGATAACAGTTGTTGGTGTTCAGTGGCACTCAGCAGTGGCAATTCAAAGATCTGGTAATGTGGATTTGCTACCACACCTTCTAACAAAGTCTGAAAATGCCCTAACATCCGCTTGATAGTCTGTTGTGCAAACAAATCTGTTGCGTAAGCTATCATGATTTGAAGACCTTGCGGCTGCTCCCACACGTGCCATTCCATATCAAGGCGCGTCGTGTTGTACTCCAACTCTAGCCGACTCAATTGCAACCGTATTAGTTGTAACTCCTCCATTGGCGCATTCTGGAGAGCAAACATCACCTGAAACAGTGGGTTGGCATTGAGGTGGCGTTCTGGCTGTAGTTCCTCCACGAGCCGCTCAAACGGCAAGTCTTGATGAGCATATGCTCCCAATGTGACTGAGCGCACTTGTTTGAGCAAATCCTCAAAGCACATATTGCCTTGAATTTGCGTACGCAATACCAAAGTGTTGGCAAAAAAGCCAATGAGGGGTTCAATCTCAGAGCGGTTACGGTTGGCAATCGCTGAGCCCACCACAATATCTGTCTGCCCTGTGTAGCGATGTAATAAGACTTTAAAGACAGCCAGTAACGTCATGAACAAGGTGACTCCTTGTTGCCCAGAGAGCTTCACTAGCCCCTGTTTCAAATTCAGTGGCACTTCGAGAATTTCTACTGCACCGCGATAAGATTGTTCTGCTGGGCGGGGGTAGTCTGTGGGCAACTGGAGTACTGCCAGATCTGCCAACTGTTGCTGCCAATATTGCAGTTGGTTTTTCAGGGAAGTTTGTTCTAACCAAGTGCGTTGCCAGACGGCAAAATCTGCATACTGTATACTTAGTTCTGGCAATGGTGAGGTTTTGCCTGTGACAAATGCATCGTACAGTACAGCTAACTCCCGATAGAATACTCCCCATGACCAACCATCTGAGATGATGTGGTGCATGACAAACAATAGTACGTGTTGTGTAGGTGCTAAGCGCAGTAGCATCACGCGCATCAGGGGTGCCACTCTTAGGTCAAACGGTTGCTGTGCAAGTTGGCTTAACTGCTTACGAGTTTCCTCAGAGCGCTGCTCTTGAGGCAAATCAAGCATGTCAATGGTGGCAATTGTTAACTCCCATGTCTGAGCAATGAACTGCATAGGCTGTCCATCAACTCTGCGGAAGCTCGTTCGCAGGGTTTCGTGGCGGCGAATAATTTCATTCAGGCTTTGCTGTAGTGCCAATACATTCAGTTCCCCAGCAACACGTAATGCAAAGGGCGCGTTGTAGAAAGGATTGAGTGGCGCCAGTTGGTCAAAAAACCATAGTCGGGCTTGGGCAAAGGACAACGGCAACTCAGAGTTGCGTGCTACAGGCTCTATGGCAAGATATTCCACAGCACTATTCTCACCTTGAGTCTGTGCAATGCCAGAAGCTAACTGGGCTGGGGTAGGAGCCTCAAACAAATAGCGCAGAGGTAACTCCAACTGCAACACATCTCGGACTCGCGATATCAGTTGGGTCGCTAGTAGTGAATGTCCTCCCAAATTAAAGAAGTTGTCATGAATACCTACTTGCTCCAGCCCGAGTATCTCTGCCCACAACGACACCAATATTTCTTCAACAGGACTGGGTGGAGCTACATATGTTTCTGTTAAGTGGATAAGACTGGCTTCAGGCGCTCTTAGTGCTTTGCGGTCTACTTTGCCACTGGGTGTCAAGGGCAGGGAAGACAGCATGACAATTGCAGATGGCACCATGTATTCTGGTAACCGTGCTGATAAATAATTTCGCAACTGCGACTGTAGCTGGCGGCTATGTTGGGTCTGTAAGGGATTGTTCGCATAATGCTGCCAAGCTCTGGGCTGCACCTTCTTCCTTTCTATGGGTGTGACTCCACCCACAGGCTTGTGTGCAATATGTGTAGACTGTCGCAAAAACAGCACATCGTAACACCCAAGTTCAGTCTCTGACCAACTGATGGCTAGGGTATAACCATGCTCTTGTGCGATGTTCCACAATCGTTCTGGCTCCACCCCAGAGAGAGCAGTGAGTGAGTTGATGGCTGTGCGTAGTTGAGGTATACTTTTACCAGACTCAGTACTGGACAACAATTCTATGGTTTTGATGGCGCTGAGTACTCTTGCATTTGGTATATTTACAATACCTAATTGCGAGGGTTGGTTTTCTAACAATTGTGCTGTGCTTTCTATAGTCAGTCCTTGTTTTTCCCACTCATGCCATAATAACTGCGCGTGTGGGGTTGATTGACCTCCTCCCACCTCTAGTGTGACATCGTAGCGGAAGCAACTTAACTCATTGTGGTACTCCCCGCGTTGTAGACGAATCTGCACGCTTGTGATTTGCGGCAGATGCTGCTTCAGGGCCAGGAAAAATTCCGGGTCAATGACTAACTCCGTTTCCTGTGCCATCTGAGTCTGCACGCGCTGCCGTAACACCTCTATAGATAATTTATCTTCAGCTTGATACAACTGCACAGAGGCATGCATTGCTTCTAGCAATGGCAGACTACGCACATCTCCGATAAATACTATCCCACCAGGCGCTACGGCTTTGACTGCTCCAATTAACACCCGTAACAAATAGTCAATACTCGGGAAGTACTGAACGACTGAGTTGAGGATAACTGTATCAAAACTTGCATCTGCCACACCCGCAAAATCATCTGCCAGTTTTTGCTGTAATTGGACTTGTGGCAGGTGCCATTCTGGATGGCGCAACTGCTGTGCGATTGATGCGAGCGCTACATCAGAAAAATCCGTGCCGTAGTAGTGTTCGCAGTGGGGGGCAATTTGGAATAGCAGCAACCCTGTGCCACAGCCTATTTCTAGTACACGCTGTGGTTGGAAAGCGAGGAGATGATTGACTCGACCCTCAAGCCACTGTCGCATTTGCTGTGATGGAATCGGTTGATTGGTGTAGCTACTGTTCCAACCAACGATGTTGAAAGTGGCGTCACTCTCCTGGGAACTTTGAGCATAGGTTTGGTCATAGAGTGTTTGCCACTGGCTGACGTGCTCCGTTGGCAGTTGTGTCGATTCAATATCTGTGTTTATCTCGGATGAGCCTTGAGTGCAATATGCAACTATTCGCTCCAGCCCTGGGCTATCCTCTCGGACAATCGCCACCGCCTGTTGCACTTGGGGATGCTGATTTAACACGGACTCGATTTCCCCCAGTTCGATGCGGTAGCCTCTAAGTTTTACCTGGTAGTCAATGCGCCCCAGAAACTCTATGTTACCATCTGCTAAGTACCGTGCCTTATCTCCGGTTTTATACAGAAGTGTCCCTGGTTGAGTGCTGAAGGGGTTTGGGATAAACTTTTGTGCCGTCAGTTCCGGACGGTTGAGGTAGCCCCTCCCCAAGCCAACACCACCAATGTGTATTTCGCCGGGAATCCCAATTGGCGTTGGCTGTAAATATTGATCCAGGATGTAAACCTGTAAATCGCGCATGGGAGAGCCAATCATACTCCCACTAATGTTAAGGTCGGCAATTGTCAGTGGGCGATAAGTGACATGGACGGTAGTTTCCGTAATTCCGTACATATTCACTAACTGGGGAGAGCGATCGCCGTAGCGCTGGAACCAAGGTTTCAGGCTTTGTAAATCAAGAGCTTCACCACCAAAGATGATGAAGCGTAAGCTCAAATCTGTGTTCTGATGTAAAGATTGATCCGCTAGAATCAGTTGGCGAAAAGCTGAGGGAGTTTGGTTGAGAACCGTTATTTTTTCTTTGCATAGCAAATGGTAAAATGACTCATGTGACCTGCTGATCCAATAAGGCACTACTATTAGTCGCCCACCATAAAGAAGTGCTCCCCAGATTTCCCAAACTGAGAAATCGAATGCATAAGAGTGGAAAAATGTCCAGACATCGCCCTCGTTAAAGTGAAACCAAGATTGAGTAGCGGCAAATAGACGAACTACATTGTGATGAGTAATCAAAACACCTTTAGGATTGCCTGTAGAACCGGAGGTGTAGATTATATACGCCAAATTACTGGCTTGTACACTACTGAGAGGATTCTCCTGACTCTCGCCAGAGATGACCCGCCATTGTGAATCCAAGCAGACCACATGGGCTGTATGCTCAGGCAAATCTGCAACCAACTTTTCTTGAGTCAACAGCACCGATAAGAGTGAATCTGATAGCATATAAGCTAAGCGCTCTTGGGGATAAGTTGGGTCGAGGGGCACGTAAGCGCCTCCGGCTTTGAGAATACCTAACAGTCCCACTACCATCTCAATTGAGCGCTCCACACACAACCCCACCAACACATCTGGTCTTATCCCGATTGATTGCAAGTAGTGCGCTAGTTGATTCGCACGCACATTCAACTCGTTGTAAGTGAGTTGCTGGTCTTCAAAAACTAGTGCCACTGCATCTGGCGTCTGCTCCACCTGTGTTTCAAATAACTGATGTATGCACTTGTAGTGAGGGTAATCTGCTTGAGTCTGATTCCACTCCAAGAGTATTTGGTGTCGTTCACCCGCACTCAAGAGCGGTAACTCTGACAACCTTTGCTCAGGATTAGCAACAATCCCTGCGAGCAGAGTTTGAAAATGTTGGGTCATCCGAGTGATAGTGGTATGGGCAAATAAATCCGTGTTGTAGAGCAAAAACCCGCGAATTCCCTCTGAGTACTCCCACAAGTGCATCTCTAAATCAAATCTTGTCGCTTGTTCATTGTATTCTGGCACAAGATTTAACGTCAGCTGATTCAGTGCCAATTTCTCTGGTACCTTGTGTAAGGCGAACACCACTTGGAACAACGGGTTATGGCTCAAGGATCGCTCTGGTTGTAGTTCTTCTACCAACCGCTCAAAGGGCAAATTCTGGTGAGCATAAGCCTCTAAAGCTACTTTTTGCACCCGCGCCAACAATTCTCGAAACTTAGGGTTACCTGAGAGATCACTGCGAAGCACCAGAGAGTTGACAAAAAACCCGATTAACCCCTCTATCTCTGTTCGGTTGCGGTTGGCAATAGGAGATCCTACGACAAGATCTTGCTGATTTGTGTAGCGATACAACAAGGTCACAAAGGCTGCCAAGAGCGTCATAAACAGACTGACTCCCTCTCTCTGACTCAATCCCTTGAGTGCCGAGCTTAAGCTTTTGGGAAGTTCCCACAATTGTTTAGCTCCCCGAAAGCTTTGAACTGGGGGTCTGGGATAGTCTACAGGCAATTCCAACACAGATGGAGCGCCTTGAAGTTGTTGCTTCCAATAAGTGAATTGTGTCTTTTGCACCTCACCTTGCAACCATTGACGCTGCCAACTAGCAAAATCGGCATACTGAACGGCTAGCTCTGGCAATCGTGAGGGTTGGTTAGTACAAAAGGCTTCATAGAGCGCTGCTAACTCTTGAAACAGCACATTCCCTGACCAACCATCAAAAGCGATATGATGTACTGTGAGCAGCAAGATATGTTCCGCATCTTCTGTATGTAACAGTAGTCCACGCAATATGGGACCGCTCTCTAAATTAAAGGGGTGCTGAGCTTCCTCTATAGCTAATCGTTGGGCTTGAATCTCCCGTGTACCATTGGGAAGCTGCCGCAGGTCTACGACGGGTATCGCGATATTTAAAGTTGAGGAGATCGCCTGAATCGGTTGTCCATTAACTTCCCTGAATGTAGTGCGTAAGACTTCGTGGCGGCGGATAATTGCGTTAATGCTTTGCAACAGCGCAACGGTGTTCAGGGAACCATTCAACCGCACACTAAATGCCACGTTGTAAAAAGGGTTACTCGGCTCTAACTGATTGAAGAACCACATTTGTTGCTGCGGGAAAGACAGGGGCAAGTGCTGCTCTCGTGAAATTCTGACAAGGGGTATGTCAGTATAGCTGGCGCTTGTCTGGTCGCTAGATAGCAACCATGAAACCAGCTCTGCCTTATGCTTGCTGAGTAAGTCCCGTCGCTGTTGTGTGAGTACTCCCTTTGGAGCCCGAACGCGCAACTCGTCACCATCAGCCCACAACTTTACACCAGCCAGGGAAAGATCTGCTACTAATTGATTCAGGTTCATAATGTAATTTCTTCCTCCTCTTCACTGTTTGCAACCGCTGCTGATACTGATAGCTTTATACTCTGCATTGCTAATTGCTCAAGTGATAGCTGTGCTAATTGGGAAATGCTCAAACCCTGCATAATTTTCATTGTGGATATGTTTACCCCCAACTGGCTATTGAGCCGATTACTCAGTTCAACTGCCATTAATGAGTCAAGTCCGAGTTGAAGGAGCGATCGCTTGATGTCCAGCTTGTTGACAGAAATTCCCATAATCCTGGCGACTTGTTCGCTAATGCGGGTTTCCAACGACTGCTCTTGCTGTGCTGATGTCGCTAGGACAGGAGCGTTGTGGCTCGAATCTTTTTGACTACGATAAACATCTGCCTTATCTGAGACAGCAACTTCGCCCTTGAGGTAAGAAAATCTTGGTGATACACCAGCAGCGTGAACCCTACTCCACTGACGCCAATCTATATCCACTACCGCTATCTGAACTGCCTGTTGTTGGAGAATTAATGCTCCCAATTTCTTCAGCACTTTCTGCAGTGGCATAGGTTTAATCCCGACTCGCTGGAAATGTTGTCCAACATCAGCGTTTTGAACAACATAACCAACATCCCCCACTGAGCCCCAATTGATCGTTATAGTTGGCAGATCCATGGCACGACGGTGATGAGCCAAAGCGTCAAGAAAAGAACAACCAGCTACGTAATTTCCCTGTCCTGGATTTCCCACAATTGAAGTGAACGAAGAGAACATCACGAAAAAATCTAGTGGTGTATTTAATGTCTGAGTATGTAGATTCCAAGCTCCAACCATCTTGGATGCCATCGCTTTGTGCATACGCTCAGAGTTCAACTGAACCACCAGCGCATCGTCGAGTACCATCGCACCGTGGATAATGCCTCGTAACGGCGCTTGTGGAGGAATCTCAGCCAGAATACGCTGGAGTTGCTGTGAGTCAGTGACATCCGCCTTGGCGATAATCACTTCAGCACCCGCCTGTTTCATAGCTTCTATGGCAGAATTCGCTGTTGGAGAAAGTGCACCGCGGCGTCCCATCAGCACTAAGTGTCGCGCCCCGTGTTCCACCAACCACTTCGCAACCGCTAAGCAAAATCCTCCCAATCCTCCAGTAATTAAGTAAGTTCCTGACTCACGGAATGTTATCATCTCCTGTGCTGTAGGAGGTATCACCACTGGGTCAAGCAAATCAACCACAATCTTACCAGTGTGCTTAGCTTGTGCCATGTAGCGGAAGGCACTCACTGCCTGAGAGATAGGAAATACCCGATGAGGAAGTGGGTGGAAAATTCCCGAGTTGAAGTATTGCATCAATTCCCGGAATAAAGAACTGCCCAAATCTGGGCGTTCTTGCAACAGCCGATCCAGATCCACAGCAAAGAACGACAAATTCTTTTGAAAAGGTCGTAGCTCTAAGTTGCTGTTCTTGTCAATATCCCGCTTGCCAATTTCTAGAAAACGTCCGTAAGCGCCCAAAACGGAAAGACTCTTGGGCATCGCTTCTCCTGCCAAAGAGTTCAGGACAATATCTACGCCTTTACCGTCTGTCAGATCCATGACTTGTTCGGCAAACGCTAAAGACCGGGAATCCATGACATACTTCACGCCCAAGCTCTTGAGAAACTCCCGCTTTTCTGGGCTACCGGCGGTGGCAAAGATTTCTGCACCTGCTGCTTTTGCCATTTGGATAGCGGCTAAACCCACACCTCCAGCTGCGGCATGGATGAGAACCCGTTCGCCCTTACTTATCCTGCCCAAGTAGTGTAAGGCATAATAAGCAGTCAGGAAAACAACAGGAATTGTTGCTGCTTCCTCAAAACTAATTGTTGGCGGCTTATGAACAACAAGGCGTGCATCCGTTGTTGTATATGTGCCAAAGCTATTCGGGGCAATTGCAATTACTTCATCTCCAATCTGAAATCCTTCAACACCAGAGCCAATAGCAGTAATAATTCCTGCACATTCTAAACCAAGCGATCGGTTGGAAAAATTCCCCTCTAAATTCACATCGGCTAGCAAGTTCATTGCCTTAGCGACGTCCTTGAAGTTAAGCCCTGTGGCACATACCTGAATCTCAACCTCATTGGGATCTGGTTTGGGACGTGTCGTTGCCAAAAGAGTGAGGTTGTCTAAGATTCCTGGTGTCGAGATTTCTAAACGGAAGGGGTTTTGATTTTGGCTTGACTTTAGAGACGTTGCATGCAACGTCTCTACACCGACAGGCATCAACCGATGTACGTAACGAGCTTCACCTCGCAAGGCAATTTCATCTTCCTTAGAATCCGACCACAACTCATCAAACAGAGACTGAATTTCCACTTTGGAGATGGTAGGACTCAGATCCAGCATTGTACAGCGCAGTTCTGGATGTTCGTTGGCGAGTACCCGACCAAAGCCCCACAAGGGAGACTGAGCAATTGAGAGAGGTTTAACGGAATCTCCCACAGATTGGGTTCCATTGGTTACCA
Organism: uncultured Stigonema sp.; assembly: GCA_964657905.1. Taxonomy (GTDB): domain Bacteria; phylum Cyanobacteriota; class Cyanobacteriia; order Cyanobacteriales; family Nostocaceae; genus Stigonema. Next base: position 2,656 of record CAZZXJ010000074.1, on the reverse strand, counting down.
AAAACAAGGTCGGGGAATTTTTCCCACTCACCTCCGCCAATGCCTGAACCAAGTGGAGGACGCTGAAACAACCAAGTGTCTGGGCTGATTCTAGTGAGGCAATCGTGGTGTGCTCCACGGTCGTTGTGTCTAAACTCCAGAGGTGGATTATACCACGACAGGTACCACCCCTTGCACTCACTACTTCTAGAACTTGCTTTATATCTTCTTGATGTTCTGTTCGGATCTGGAAGTGGTTTTCATCAAGTTTTAAGAAAGCCGTTCCTGCTGAGATCAGGATTGGGGTTTGCGAGTGTTCTTTGAGAGATTTTGCGAGTTGCTCACCAACGCCAATTCTGTCCCCAAAAATTAGCCACCTTCCTGGCTGTTGGGATTCATGAGAGGCGTTTAAACCAGCAGATAAAGATGTTTCAGTTTCATCAAACGTCTTTATCTGCTTAACATCAGGACCTGTCGCCAAGATCACCGTGTGCAGAGATTCTTGTGTATCCGAAATTCCGGCAACTTCCTCAAATCCCACCTGAATGAGCAAATCGCGCCATTTTTGTGAAGACAGCAGTGGGTGGGATTGTCGTAAATCGAGATCGCTAAATAGCCACCAGCCCTTGAGCAATCCAAATACCAAATCGATCCAACGTGGGGCTTTAGTCAACTCCAGCAACACTAGCAATCCGGATGATGCTAGAAGCTGTTTGACATTTGCGAGTGTTTGACGCAAATCTCTTGTCGCGTGTATGGCGTCTGAAGCCAATATTAAATCGAATGAATGCGCCGAGAATCCTTGTGCTATCGGGTCTTTTTCAATATCTAATATTTGATAAGAGATAAACGGGTAATCGCTAAACTTCTGCTTGGCTGCGGCTGTAAACACTTGAGAAACGTCTGTAAACACATATTCGGCGCGATTCGCTGGTAGTACAGGAAGTACATAAGAAGTTAGGGCGCCTGTCCCTGCACCAATCTCTAAAATCCTGATTGTTCGTTCTTTGGGCAAACTCGCAACAGCAGTAGCGATCGCTTTTTGCGTTAGTTGGTTATAAATCCGACTAGTGGGTGAATCCTGGTAGAGATGTTCAGATGTGGTCAAAGAATTTTCCGGGAAAATCAGCCCCAAGGGATCGATATCACCTCGCAGCACACTTGCTAAGTGCGGTCCACACTGTCCTAGCAGTTTCAACTCTGCAATATAGGAAGGATTCTGGGCGACAAGCTCTTGCCAAATCTTTTGGGTTTCTTGCAATTGTGGGATCTGGCTGACCGTGTACTGGTCGTCTAACTTACTTAGTACACCATCTTCGTGCAATATTTCCAGCATTCGACCCAGAAGACGCCTGTGTTGCTCAGCCACGCCTAACTCTTGTGCCAGAGAGTTTACAACAACCGAGGCGTGTAATTGTGGTCGCCAACCCAGTTGGTGAAGAGTCTGAATAATATAAGCAGCAGACAATGCGTCCAACTGCGGCTCTACCACCTCATAATATTGCTTTCTTCTGTGCTGTTGACTCAACCGCTCTGCTTCTGGTTGAACCGAGAGAGCAATATCCAAAGCGGAAGGTAAATAAAGAGCAGCTGAATGAATTAATTCTTGCTCAGAACGTGCCTTCCATCTCCATTGGTATTCATAGAGATAGTTGTCCATTTTTTCGGGAGTGGTTTCCCGTGTTCCTTCCAAAGACTGCAAGCGCAATCCCTGAATTTCTACCAGCACGTTTCCTGAAATATCGAGCAGTTGAATATCTCCCTTGATACTAGTCGCGCTGTGTTCTACCAGACGAGCGTAGCACCAACATTCGATTTTGCCACGAGCATAGACTCTCAAGGAGTTAATCTCAACAGGCAGGTATACACCTGCTTGTCTACCCGATACCACAGTCCCTAAAAAAAGGAGAGCCTGAATACAGGCATCAAGGATGGTTGGATGTAGCTGGTATTCCTCAATTTGTGTCTGTAGCGTCGGATTTAGGAGCAGGCGACTCAGGGCTTGTTTTTCACCCCAAAAGAAGTGTTCAATGACTTGAAAGCAACAGCCATATTCTAGTCCCATTGCTTTAAATGAGCCATAGACTTCACTCTTGGCAATTTCCTTTATACAAAGGCTTTTGTACTCATCCAACACCAAGGGATTTACAACGGAGCCATTAGTCGTCGTACGGGTTAGCTTTCCAGTCGCATTTCTCACCCAGGATTCTTCAGTGTCGCCAGTGCTATAAATGGCGAATGATGTTTGAGTTGGATCTACAATCAACTGTAGTGTCGGTGTCTCATTATCAGCTAAAGTCAGCGCTTTTTCAAACTCTATCTCTGATAGACTACAAGCTTCTTCACCTAAAATTTCCTTGCTTGCTGCCAGAGCCATTTCTATGTATGCTGCGGCTGGGTAGACAACAACTCCTTGGACGCAATGGTCATTGAGATAGGTGAGGATTTGCTTATCTATCAACCCTTTCCACTCTGGTTGTGCCGATTTCAATTGACTTCCTAGCAAAGGATGGATTTGTGTCGCGAGCATTGCAAAAGTGGAACTTTGTCCCAGCCTTGCTTGCTGCGAAAACGAGGACTCGTTCCAATAACGCTCTCTCTGCCAAGGATAGGATGGCAATTTTACGAATTGACCTCCTTGGGGATAAAGCAGATTCCAATCAACTGGGTATCCTAA
>CAZZXJ010000073.1:0-16084 GCA_964657905.1 uncultured Stigonema sp. | reverse complement strand
TACAAGGGTTTTGGCTGTTTGAGATGGTAGCGTTATTTCCGCCGTCATGTACTAGGTAATTGTTCGCTACTATTGACCTGTTTATCTAATGGCGTTTCATCCGCTGTTGTCGGATAATAGTCATCCCCATCATAGGTATAGTCGAATAAATCAGCAGGAGTAATAATTCGGTTTTCTCCCCTAGTACGATATGCCTTTGTTAAACCGTTGCACAAGTTATTGAGAACTCTGCCACTAATTTGATCGATCTCATCCGCATTTTTCAGCTTCGAGATTGAAGTGGGGTGAACACCGGAAAGTTCGGCAAGTTCTTTATTGCTAATTTTCTTCTCTGCCATCAGCATCCTAAGTCGCCAACGAATCATATGAGTGAGAGTCTTCCGTTTTTTTGTCTACTCTCATAGTTTCCTCCACTATCGCTTTTATAGCCAGCTTGCTTTTCAAGAACACTTAACATATATTAAATAGCTAGCTTAATTTGATTATAGTCTAATTTTACTTTAAATAGCGAACTTGCTATACAATAAAAGCATAATAAAGGCGATCGCCCACATTCCGCCAAGAAAAGAGCGATCGCCTTCAATAGTTACCCAAAAATGGGAGATACCTCTAATGATGACACAAGGAAGCGCAATTGCGACCTGCTCTCAAGCTCAAGCCCAAGCCGAGTTAGAACAGTACGTTACACAACAAGCCGATGCAGTAGCACCACTTTTGAGCTTCCAATCTCTGGAGGTTGCCACCCAAGACATCCTGCGTCATGCCGAATTCTTAGCGTCGGAGAAAACCCGCTCCTTATCTGAGTACAAACAACTTCTCAACGACCTCGGTTGGAAAGGGGAGGAGAAAAGGTATCTTAAGGTGGCAGCAGCATTTGAGAACTTCTCGCCCCAGGACTTAGCTGCCGTAGAACCAGCAACCATCTTCCAGTTGGCAAACAATAGTAAGAAATACCAGCCAGTAATCGATGAACTCCTGGACTTACCAGAAATCACTCAGGCTGCAGTCCGGGAACTCATCGCAGCACATCGCACTGTCCAAAAACCAAGCACTCTTGAACCTAGTATTTGGCGACGGACTAAGAACGGGGGGCGCTACTGCCAAATTCCACCCATTCACGAACAGGACGAGCAAACTGGTGTGATACTCCAACGAGCGATGGATGATGGGTTATTGCCACAGGCAGTGGTTCGAGAAGCCGTGCAGTTATGGCTTGATTACCAACAAGGGCGATTGGTCGCAGTGGAAGCAGCCGCACTGCCAAAGGAAATGCCAACATTCGTTGAGCCAGTCGTTCAACATGAAGATTTATTAACTGAGCCTTGGTTGAAGGCGATCGCTATCCCAGATTTAGCAGCAGAACAATACTCAGTAGAGGAATTGGAGTCAGTAGAGCAATGTGTTGGAGATCGCGCTGATTATTGGACTTTTGAACCTGAACCTGAATTAGACAACGACACAGTTGAGTTAGGGGATTACGCCCAAGCATTCTCACCCCACGACGTTCAAACTGAGCTTGAGCCCATCGAGTTACTCATTCACGCCTTTCAAACAGCTGCTTCTTGGCGCGAAATATCTGAAGTTTTGAAGATTCATGGCGAATACAAGCAGCAAGCATGGGAGGCTCTCACGCCATTAGAAAGAAGGCGGGTGATGGCAATAACACCACCTGAAATCAAAAAACTGAACGAAGCCAAAAAATCTGGGATGATTGTTGATTTTAAGGAAGTGCGCCTGCATCATAACCTACCTCTTGGGATATCATCGTTGCTGTTTCCACTGATTGGCTATCGACTGCTGCTTCCGATGGACGCTTGTTCACGTCCTGCGGCCACTCTCACCCACTGATAGAGAATGCCTGTGTACCTTCAACCAAGTGCCATCTTTCCGCCACGCCCGGAAATAACCATAGACTGTTGACCAAGGTGGAAAATCTCCCGGCAGTGCACGCCACGTACATCCTTGGCACAGTACATAAAGAATGGCGTTCATTACAGCATACATTGCTGTATTCCGTTCGCGGAGCGTCTCCCCTTGGGAGAGGACGACCACCAGATTTGGCTTCTGGAAACAACTGAGCAATTAATTCCCACTGTTCCCACGTTAGATCATTCGGATATGATTTAGTCACTTGCTCACAGGCTGCTGATGTCTACAAATTTCAGCATAAGGCTTGTGAGCTTTCTTACAATAGCCCCCCACTTTTAAAACATCCTCTCAACGCGGAAATCAGAAATCTGAGTCTAGAAAATGCTGTGTTGATGGAACGAGCAACAATTGTGTTCCCTCAAGTAGTAGCTCTTGAGGCATTACGCGTTAGCGCTTCGCTTAATTAAGTAAGCTTGCGGTGACAAAGGTATGCTAGGTGGTGCAGCGCTACGTAAAAACTACCTACGCCACCCTTGTACAAAAGGTTCGTTTCTAGGTGATTTGCCATCTGTCTGGGTTGACAGATTAGGTTGAGAGTAAGCTCCAAAAATCATGAAACCAACTCCCAATGCACCTATTCCCAGCCCCAAGTACCATACTGCTTTTTTCCGTAGCAAAGCCGCTACAGCACCCAAGGAAATTCCAATTTGTAGAGCCGCGACACTGTGAGCGAAGAATTCATGGCGATGCAAATCTATTTTCCCTTCAGTTTCTAATTCGCTAGCCAAATTTTGGTTGGAGGGCAATTGTTGGTTAAGCTTGGTGATTTCTGCTGTGATTGCCGGAGGAACTGGCGAATGCAACGATTGCAAGATAGTGACAGTTGACTGCTCGATATGAAGTTTAGTAGATTTAGCTTGATAGTAATCCCACTGGTCATTAGCGCGAATTTGGGCTAAAGTACTTTCATTTGCTAGGTAGCCAGCTTGCATGGCCCCGATGGCAGCTAATGCTGAAAGAATTCCTGTTGATAAGCCAATTTGATTGAGCCACAACCGATCCTGTGATTGCTGGGCTTGCTCTAGTGAGAACTCTTCTTTAACTTCTTCGATTGCTTCAGCTACCTGATGTTGTAATTCATGAGGTTCTGGTCCCAAATCGTCTGTCATAGGAATTGCTGATAATAACCGCTATAAAATAGCTTAGCCCTATTTTCACGAACAGGATGAGCAGACTAAAGATGAGCATTTAACCACAGAGCATGTTCAATAGAGAGGTGGTGAGCACAATTCGCCAGTCTCTCACAATTCAGGAATCAAAACGCATGTCTTGCAAAACTATATTTGTTCTGATTCACGGTTCATGGCACGGTGCATGGTGCTATGAGAAAGTTGCAGCAGTCCTCAAGCTACAGGGCTATCCAGTTGTTGCCCGCGATCTGCCGGGACACGGTTTGTTAGCCAAATTTCCCACGTCCTACTTCAATCGTCCACTACCCCTGCCGGATGACTTTAATACCGAACCCTCCCCAGTTACGTCAGTTTCTTTAGACGACTATGTTCAGCAAGTAAGTAACATCGTTGACGAACTGGCGAAGCTTGGGAGCAAAGTCATACTGGTAGGGCATAGTATGGCGGGTATTATTCTTAATGCTGTAGGTGAAAAGCTCGGTCCTGAGCTAATCCAGGGGTTAGTTTATCAAGAAAGGCAGCTATGCTGAGGGCATTCGTCAGAAGGGATTTATCCGCAGAGGCGATCACTAAAAAACAGATAAGCTTGTGCCGGAGAAATACTCCCGATTATTGCCATTACAGATGTGCTTGCAACAGCAATTGCAAATCCTTTATAAATGCGAGCCATGCTTTTCCTTATTTCTATGGAGAAAGTGTATTCGATTTTGTCAAGTTAATATAGTGTTGATATATAGGTTTTATGGAATCTTTAACAAAACCTGCAAGTACTCACACCGACTAACCAGCACTAATTTCTAACCGCTCATCCTCACCCAGCGGATCAACTACCCAGCCGACCGACCCATCGCCCCAGCCCTCCGCCCTAAGCCAAATTCCCAGATCTGGGAAGATGGCTTAGTGGGAACACAGGTAATTCTTAGCCCAAGATCCTCAGTGACTGCATTGGTCACAATTTAAAACTAAGTAAACTTTATCAATACCTCTAAAGATAGAAATAAACCGCTGATTTTGAAGAAATCATGGGGTAATATTTGCAGTATTGAAACTCAAGGGGCTTATGACCAACAGAGTTTGTTTGAAATTTTGGTAAAAGCTGCTCTTTTGTGGAGATAGTATTGAAAACACAGCAAAAATATTAAAGAACGTTCCAACTGCAAATGATATTAGATATCATCTTGATAAAATCAATGATTTTGAGTTATTAGAAACACAGATTAATCAAGCGTTGAAAAGTAGAATACCTGCGAGAATTCAAAAAGGTTGTTTAAAAATAGCAATTGATTTAATAAGTATGGGTAATTTAAATGACAATATGTGACTGCCTGCAATGGGAGTATGCTCTAGTTGAATTTACTTTTAGTTGGGGTGTGAACGCGGGAGCATCCGCCCGAATAGGCGATCGCGTTACGGACGCTCATCAGTTCCTTTATTCAAGTTGTTGCCTAAGCTTTGGCGATAAAATCATTAATCCTCTGACAACCTCTTCGAGGGTAGCTGTGCCATTGCAAGCCTTTTCCCCTATCTCCATCACCTCCATAGCTAGGTTTGTTGGTATTCCCTTTAATGTCAGCCGCTTCAATTCTAGAACATCAATGCCTGCTGCTAATCCATCCAAATACTCTTCAACAGTAACTCCCAAGTCTTCAATTTCTGACATCGGTTAACCATCCGCGCTCAATTACGTTTTATTTCCACGCTTATCCTATCAATAAACTCGTCGTACCTCAAAACCAACTGCCGAATCTCTTCAAAGAGTGAACTAACCACTGCCTCAGCAACTTGATACTTATTACTCAACTCCCGTGCTAATTGGAGAACGACCGTGAACAATAACGACGTATTCACCTAGTTTGTAGTTGTAGTTCGAGGTTGCTTGAACTGTGGGTGAAAAAAATGTGTTGCATAAAACAGCGACTGTTACCACCGGAATTAGAATTCGTGGTTTCATATGTGGTGTGTTATTAAAAATTGCATAGATAATATTCATGGGATAACTATCAAATTACAGTAATATTTATTACAGCATTGTTCACATTTTTTATAATAATGACTTCACGGGATGCGATCGCTTTAATTATTAAGGGGGATGCTGTTAGACTTCACCATTAATAATTGCCATAACGCCGCTGCCACTCATGAAGTAGGCTTGCCCCTCAGTGTCCCATAATATGGGTACTTTATTTACGCCGTGCTGTACTAGTATCCGTTGTAAAATATCTATTTTGTATTGGATCTCTCAAACCGTTACGAATATTAGTTGACTGAAAGCCTCGAAGTACAAAGGAGTCTATGGTGCGACATGAAATGGCACCGGATGTCACACCAATAGTTCTCAGTGCCTCCTGAGTGCGAATTGCTTGTCGGTCCTCAATTACTTGTCGAGGAATAATCTGAATCGATATGATTTCTGGTTTGCAAACTTGACTGGAGGTGTTTAAAGCTTAAAATGGAGGAGGTGCAATCCTCAAGTAAAAACTTCCATGCGTCGAAATTCGATTTTTTATAAACTATTTCAACGATGCCCAACTTTATTGTTTGAATTATTGACAAATTTACCAGAAAATGTAGGTTAATCTAGATTTGATTCGGTAGCTGTTAAAGAACCAAAATTTGAGATTGACGGGGTATTTTTACCACCAGAAAGCAAAAATACTGGGGTTATTTATTTCTAAATTTAAAATAAATTATGATTAAAATCAATAAGCGTAAAAGACAAAGAGAAGCAGAACGGAGAAACCAAAATACAACGGCTGACAATTCAAATTCAACTCAGTCAGATTTTACACGCAGGCGGCGGTTAACCTCCGGTACTGTTGCTGACGTTCCCCCAGAACCAACAACTAGGCGACACAGAGACACACCTTCATTTGAGGAACCTGGGACAAGACAAGCAGAAACCTCTCTCAGTAGGCAGTTGCGTCGTCAAAGTGTGGTTTCCGATCCACCAAGAGAATCTTCATCTGCTAGATTGGGCAGTCAGCATCGGCATGGTAGTGTAGTAACAGATACACCAACAGAGGCGGTTGCACCCACAAGCCGGCGGCGACGAACAGAGTCAGCCGCGTCCGACAGTGGAAGCAGATTGAGGGCATCCTTACACGGTCAGCACTCAGAAGAAGGCACAACCAGCAGTCAAACAAGGTTGCGTGACTCTCTGCGTCTATATCGACAGCCATCTCACTCGACAGATACTCCTAACTCTGCACCATCTACAACAAATGGTAATTAGCAGCACGCAAGCGGTGTACCTGATACGATAGAGGATGATAATTTCATTTAGCACACCACCCCTCCGTTGTTTATTCCTGGAGGGGATTTTATTTGTGCGGTAAAGCGGCGATGGGTTGTTTACAGTGAAACTCTTCATCTAGATTGTTTTGCGAACCCATTACTTCAGTCATGGATATTTCGTGACTTTAGTCTCGTGTATTGACCAGAGAGCAATTTATATGATGGTCGTATTAAAACAAAAACCACCACATAAAGCCATGAAAATCAAAAATTTGTCATTAATTACCGGAGTATTTGCGCTGAGCTTAACCATAATTCCTTTGGTAGCGAAAGCAAATACAACCTTACATACACCATTACAAATAGCGCAGACCTCTCCCCATCATGGTAAAGGTAAACTTTTCGCCAGTCTTGGACTTAGCGACCAACAAAAAGTGGACATTAAGCAGATTCGCCAGTCAACTCGTGAGCGACGTCAACAAATTATTAGTCCAGAACAAGAACAAGCCTTCAAAACTGCAATCCAAAATCATCAAGGTTTCAAGGCGGCAAGAGAAGCAATGAATCTTACTGACCAGCAGAAAAGTGATTTAAAACAACTTATGCAATCTTCCAGAGAGCAAATCAAAGCCGTCCTGACTCCGGAACAACAGATGCAACTTGAACAAATACGTCAGCAATGGCGCGCTAACCATTCTCAATCTAGTTCTTGAGCAAAATTCTCTATAACCTCTTCCAAATCCTCATCTTCTAAAGGCTTGTTGGCAGTATGGCGCACTGCCAGCATAGACCCCATGGTATCCTGAACTATGAAAATGATACGGTATTTCTGATAGATGAGATATCGTATTTGCTGGGTAAAGGTGTCCTGTTGCGGTATTTGTGAACAACGCTCCGGGAAATTCTTCAGGGTATGAATGGCAACTATGATGCCGTTAAACCACTTTGCGGCGGCGGCAGGGCTGCGATGCTGTATCCATACATAGTGTTCTTCAATATCCTGGGTGGCGTGTGCGGAGAGTTCAATCTGAAATGCCATGTTTGTTCCGCATCATGGTTTCAAAATCCCCTAAAGGAATGGTTTTACCGTCTTTCACGTCCTGCTAGCCCTACTATATCGCCCGTCGAACTCAGGTTCTGGGAGGGTGCAAGCTCAAACTCAATTCTTCACCAACTCGCTGAACCCATAACACAAAAGCAGTCAAATTCTGCACAATAAGATTATCGGTCAATGTAACGTGCAGTCATATGGACGAACAAAGAACCCAGATTTATTTAAATACAGTTGCGACGCTGCTCAATTGTCCCACCAATCAGCAAGTGATGGACATATTAGCAGCTAACTCTTCTTGGATAGATGAAGGGTTTCTGCAGGTGATGGAACAAGTCGCAGAGAACATGGCTTCAGTGGGTCGTAACTATACAGCAAATTGGTTACTCTCCTTAAGAAACGAGTTAGCGGCTTCTTTGAGAAAACAAGCAACTCCTTTAGAATTGGATCTTTATCACGCTTTCCTCGTGGAGGTATTGGAGGCAATCCAAAAGAATCCGAACACACAAGTGGCGTACCTGTTATTAGTCGCAAATCAAGACAAGCTGAACGATCGCTTGGCTAATGTGTTGCAAGCTTGGGCAACGGATGTCTTGCCCTTAATGGAGGAAATAGCAGGACTATATGCCGCACAAACTATTGTCGATTTCAGTAACCTGATGAAGGGGTTCTCGCTAGGCAACTTAGAAATTAACATTGAGTTGGCAATTATCGGCTATCAGGTAGCGGCGACACTGATTACACGCGATAGCTTTCCCACTCAATGGGCAATAATACAAAATAATCTCGGGCTTGCCTACTCGGACCGTATTCGTGGTTCACTTGGGGAGAACAGAGAACTGGCTATCCATTATCATACCCAAGTGTTGCAGGAACACACACGCGCACACTTTCCCTTTGACTGGGCAAGAGGGCAAAGTAACCTCGGGCTTGCCTACTCGGATCGTATTTGTGGTACAAGAGCAGATAATCTGGAACTTGCAATTCAATGCTACCAACAGGCATTGCTGGAAAACACCCGTTCTCACTTCCCTGAATTATGGGCAAGAACACAAAACCATCTCGGACTTGCCTACTCGAACCGTGTTTGTGGTAAAAAAGCGGAGAATCTGGAACTAGCAATCTACTGTTACAAACAAGCGTTGTTAGAATATACACTCTCTGGCTACCCTGAAATGTGGGCAGCAATACACAATAATTTGGGTAACGCTTACTGCGATCGCTTGAGTGGGAATAAAGCAGATAATCTGGAACTAGCGATCAAGTGTTATCAACAGGCTTTGCAGCAATACACCTGCGAACGCTTTCCCGAAACCTGGGCGAAAACGCAAAACCATCTTGGGCTGGCTTTTTGTGAACGTCTATATGGCGAACGAACCGAGAACTTGGAACGAGCAATACAATATTTCAACCAAGCGTTGCAGGAGTACACTCGCGATCGCTTTCCCTACATGTGGGCACAGGTGCAAAATCATTTCGGGCTTGCTTACTCCCAACGCATCTGTGGTGAACCCACAGATAATCTAGAACTAGCAATACACTATCATACCCAAGCTTTGCAGGAATATACGCGCGATCGCTTTCCTTCTGAATGGGCAAAAACGCAACATTATTTGGGCAATGTTTTTTGTCAACGCCTCAGAGGCAAGCAAACCGAGAACTTGTTTCAAGCAATACACTATTTCAATCAAGCATTGCAGGAATACACACAGCAAAGCTTTCCCTATGACTGGGCAAAAATGCAAAATTATTTGGGTAATACTTACAGAAGGTTGCAATACAGGCTAGACGCGGTTAAAGCTTTCCAATCTGCACTCTCGATTTACACTCCCACAACTTTTCCTTTGGAGAGTCTTGTATCCGGACGTAACTTGGGTGACACTGCCTTCGCCAATGAAATGTGGGCTGAAGCGATTCAAGGTTTTGCTGATGCCATTGAGGCTTTTGAAAGTAGTCCCACTTGGGTCACTTCACAAGTAAGACAGCATCCTGTTTTCCATAACCCCTCGGACATGTATGATAAAATAGCTCAATCATGCCTCAATGGTGAGCGATCAGGTCAAGTTTTTAGATATGAGTATAAGGAGCGTTTCGGCTCAAGACCAATATTAGACATGTTAGCCACTCTTGACCCTAATCAGAAAATTCCCCGACAAGTTCTATTTCTGAAAGAGAACGAACAAAAAAGTCCTCGTGGCTTTGCTGCAAGTCAAAAGAAAAAAGTCAAAAGTCACGCCGCCAAGGGCGGCAAGGCAGAAGGGAAGCCTCATAAATGAATTTAGAGGCTTGAAGTATGGACGTAGTATTTACTGCGCTATGCGTCTCGAAATACATATTTACTTTTTTCCATAAATAAATTCACTTGCTCGAAACCTTGTGGCGGCGGGCTTTTTTAAAATTTATTACCTTCTGCCTTCAGCATAGCTGCCCTCTGCCCTCTGCCTTTCTTCGGTCAAAAGAAAAAATAAGATTTCATGGCTTTCTCAACATCGTATAAATACTGATTGGATTGTATTTTTTTAGATAAAGATACTACTCCCGAACCGCCACAAGGGAAACCACCAAGATCGGACTGCCTCACCATCTGGATTTGCACCTTGAAGAACAGTCAAGCTAAACGGAATGAAAAGAACTGGATTTATCAGGTACTGAAAAGCAATAATTGTAGTCAATTGTACAGGTTTATAAGTATTTACCAACTAAATGAGTGAAATGTAGAGATGATAATCATACAGAGTATGCCTTAAGAAATCAATCAATACTGAATGATTTATCTGCGTAAATAACAGCAATATGTACTTGAATTAAGTCGCTGATTACCGAGACATCGCCAAGTTCATCCCAAGTCAACTTGCCAATAATAGAATTAAGGTCAGTTATTTTGCAGTTGAATGAAATACAATGAGCATTTAGGCTCATTTGCGACAGGCGAAAACCTGAATCTTGATGAAAGGGTGCAAATTTTCCGATTTTGAAGATATTGTAAGCATTCACGGCTGCTGCTGAGGAGTTGAAGATTAGCTCTATATGTCTGTCCATAATAGTTTGTCGGGTTGCTTATGTGGAAGATGGGAACTGACAGAATTTTTTCCAAATAAAATAGTTACCATATGCCACTCCTCCTTCTGAACGCACTAAGGCTACAGAGTACTGAAGCAGAGGTGGAATGTCCTGGAAAACCGATTCAAGCTGCTCGTCAAGAATGATAAGTAATAAGAGCGAACATAATATTAGTTCCAGAGAAGATTCTTAATTTTTTGTTATTTTCAGTTGCTCTAACAAGTAATTTAGCTATGTTTATAGATAGCTATTCTTGGCATATCACTATAATAGAGATCGCCACACAATATCAGAATTGCTAGTATTAGTGAATCGAACATCACCACATAAGTAGAGAGCATTAGAATATGGAAGTCAGCGCTCGTAATAATTTTACAGGAACTATCAAGAAACTAGAAAAAGGACAGATCAACACAGAAGTGATATTAGAGATTGCACCTGGTGTAGAAATGACAGCAGTTATCACCAAGGCGTCTGCTGAAAATCTCCACCTAGTTGAGGGTGGACAAGCGATCGCTGTAATCAAAGCATCTGACGTGATGATTGGTGTATAAAAGTTTTAGTAAATACTGCGCCAAGCTTTCACTGTTCCAGACCCAATTTCGCTATCTACCGTTTGACCTCCTTCTAACACGAGTCGCATGTCTAAGTTCTGATGGGGAGCATTTTTAAAAGCAGGGGCTAACTCATTGCTAACAGTAAATGTGCCATTTGCTCCCTCTAACTGGAATACTTGTTCTCTAACGATCAGCAAGAGTTTAACAACTTTCTTTGTATTGGTAAACTCAAGATAGTCAGGTCTAGCATATATAAGACCCGCGTTGTAGAAAGATAGGTCTCTGACTTGAATTTACTGTTACAAGGACTCGAACACTGGAACGAGTCCACAGAGTGATAACTTGTTTAGATCCCTCACGGTATAAATAGCCGCCTAAATAGTTGCGGTCAAACACTGCGAGAAAATTCCCTTCAAAGCGGTCAGTAACCCTGACCGGTTTTGACCAGGGGACATTCATATCAGGGGAAAGCCCTGCTGATTTAACCATGTAAAAAGTGGCTGTCCACACGCCGCGCACACATAGGTTCCCTCAGTGTATTGCTGATCGAGAGGCGAAGTGCAAGCACGCTCTGTACCATGTTCACGCATCACTCTATATTGTTCTGGCGTCAAAATCTTGCGCCACTCTTCCTCAGTTTTAGTGACTTCAAACTCGTTTTTGGAAGTTACCATAACTTCTAACCTCTCAGTTGGATATTGTTATCAATATATACATTTATTATATCTTGCCTGGATCTGCCAGATAGTCTGCCTACAGTTGCAGTTACAAATAAATCATTTTCGAGTCTATTGACCAAAAAAGCTTAGTAAATAGGGCTAGCAGATCAACAGTAGGCTGATCATTGTATCATATATGTTAGAGATGTCCAGAATGTAAGGGCGCTCCTGCTGGAGCAGTTTTACCAAAGGTTTTAATCAACGCGTCCTGCCCTAGGCAGCGCCGTTCGCGTAGTGTCTCCGTAAGGAGAAGGCATCAGCAATTTCCACTTCATGTTTATTTGGGCAGATGCAACGCCCCACAGTCGTATATACCAAATTTCATCTCCCTTGTGTTAGTGTTTGCTCACATCAAAGGTTGACTTTTTATTGACTATGTTGGTATTTTTTCTTTTGTATAGTCAAGAACATCGTAGCCAATATAAAAATCTGAGGATTTTAGCAAGCAAATGAAAAAACATTTTTTCGCAGTTTCTGTGACAGTTAGTGCCTTCAGTGTTCTTTTACCAATTCAAGCCTTTGCCGCTGATCTGACGCTATTCGCAGCAGGTAGTTTAACCAATTCGCTTACGGAAGTCAGCAACGACTTCACCAAAGACACAGGAATAGGCGTGAACACAGTATTTGGTCCATCCGGTATCAGGGAGCAAGCCATCGAAACACAACTTCAACAAGGGCAGCCCACTGCAGATGTCTTTGCCAGTGCAGATGCCGGTAATCCACAAAAACTATACACTGAGGGATTGAGTACTCAGCCAGTGGAATTTGCTCAAAACAAGATTGTAGCCGTATTTTCGTCAAAGTATTCCCAAACAAAAATTACACCTGATCAGGTGTTAAATTACTTGCTCGATCCCAACGTCAAGTTGGGAACTTCGACACCCATAGCAGATCCCCTAGGCGACTACACTCAAAAGATATTTGAGCTTGCTAATTCATCCCAACCGGGTAGTTTCGATATTCTCAATAATAAAGCCTTGCGTTTAGTAGGTGGACCAAACTCGCCAACAGTCCCCTCAGGGCAAGACAGCGTAGCGTACTTCCTAGACAACACTCAGCAAGCAGATGTTTTCTTGAGTTACTACACTGGCAGTCTCACATCGCAAAAAATTGATCCTAGTCTGCAAGTGGTTGATTTACCAGATTATTTGTCTGTTGCAGCGCCATTTGATTTGACAACCATCAAAAATGCTGACCCTAATGCACAAAAGCTAGCAGATTATATTTTGTCACCGAAAGGACAGCAAATTTTGCAATCATATGGATTTCTTAGTCCGGCAAAATCTGTACCCGAACCCAAGGGAGTTGGTGGACTGTTACTAGCCTCAGGTATGGCGTTTGCAATACAGAAAAAATTAGCTGCTAAAAAAGCAAAAAACACCACTACACTAGCGGTGACAGGTTAAGCTCGTAAAGAATTTGTCAATAATATCTTGCACCACCGTTTTATTGCGAAAATAAAGGCTCAAAAGGCTTATAGTTTCGTAGAGGGGTTGATAGCTGAATAAAAATATCAACGGTGTGGTTCATTTATGTGAAAACGGCTGTAAGTAGATAGGCAAGAAAAAAACTATTTTGTAACACTGTCTTCGCGATTTTCTGCGAAGACAGCGCAACTACGAACCAGTAATAATTTATTGTGCCGACATACTTACAAAGTTCTAAAAAATTAGACCTTTAGAGTATTCCAATAAATAAATGATCCAATCTTGTGGGGGAGCCAGCGCTGCCGGAGGGTTAGCCCGCTCTCACGGCGACTGGCGCCCTTGCATCCTTGCCCGCCCAATTGGCAGGCTTTCTATGCCTGCCACCACAAGAAAAACAGGGCACTTTTTTAGTTGGAATACTCTTATCAGATAATAGGGATTAATTTAAGTATGACAATTACCAACAGAGTTGTTAAACCCTATTTGTGTGTGAATTCGACAATTACCGCTTTAACCTCTTACCAGTCACTATCTAAAGCAAAGTGCGAAGCGAAAACCTTAACATTCCGTAGCTATCACCTTTTTTATTGGAAAAGTGAGGATCTCTGGGAGAGGCTGGTTGAACTAATGTTGATGTTATCAAGTGAAGTATGATAACATTGGTGTTATCAAGTTTATGAAATTAAGTGAGCCAGTGGCAAGTTGAGTTTTATCAGTTCCCAAACGGGAATTCTCCGGTTTTTGACTGGTTTAACGAACAGAACGCAAAAGTACAGGCTAAGTTCGCCCGAATCTTTGAGTTATTAGAGGAACATGGCATATCTGTAGGGAAACCTTATGTAGCACCGCTTGAGGATAAGCTTTATGAAATCCGAGTAGAACAAGATACAAATATTTATCGCATAATTTACTTTGCTTACACTGGCAAGCGATTCATCCTAGTTCATGGATTTCAAAAGAAAACTCAAAAGACTCCAAAAAAAGAGATTAACTTAGCCAAGCAACGAATGAAAGCCTTTTTATCTGAGGAGAATCAGGAAAACCTATCTTAGGAAGAGGGCGAGATACGCAAGAAGAGTAAAAAAAATGACCAATAACACAATTTCTTGGAAATCTGTTCGCAATGAGGTATTGGCAGATCCAGCCGTAAAAGCGGAATATGATGCACTGGAATCTGAGTTCAATATCGCACGACAAGTCATTAACCTTAGAAAAGCCAGCGGTTTGAATCAAAGGGACTTTGCAGAACGAGTTGGGATTAAACAACCGCAGCTTGCTCGGATTGAATCTGGAAAACAAATCCCTAAGATTGAAACTCTATCCAAGCTAGCCTCTGGTGCTGGCTATGCTGTTGAAATTCATTTTGTACCCATCAAAGACAAAGGAGTCCCAAAGGTTGACCCCCTGCGGATTAAGAGTGTTCCATTTGACTGAAGCTATTGGGATTAAACAAGAAGCCAAAATTGTTGTTTGCCAACCACTACAAACACCCCTTCTGCAACCACTCCCTCTGCAACAGTTGCTGCACAGACTAAACTGACAGTCTCGGCAGCGATGGATGCTTTAGACTTGAAGAGTCTCCTACTTGCAGGTACTCGCAAAGACTTGCTCAAAAATCAAGTTGTATTGATTCAGGACTTACGCAACTGTCACACGCTCGGCACAGCTGCTGAGAAGGTCGATGAGGCTCGCTTGGATGAGATTTTGGCGAGAGTGCCAGATGTAGACCCGATACCGGGAGATGAACTGTAGTCGGTGGTGTTGCAAAAAGTCTCGACAAATGCTGTCGCCTGAATCTGCGCCTCACTTTTGACTCATGGCGTCATACTTCAAAATCAAACGCGATCGCACTGTCGATACAAGCCAAAAGGGCGGCTTTAACTCGTTCGTGTTCGGGATGCGGCAGATAGGCGTTACGGGCGTCTACATTCTCAAACGTCATGAGAAATCCGTGGGTGTAACCCTGATTCATTCCTTCTGGGCTAGAGTACGGTCCACCAGCAAAGTAGGTAATGCCGGGAATTAATTGCTGGAGTTCAGCAAGCAGCCTGAACATCTCCAGAATTTTTTCGGTTGTCACATCGGGTTTGATCTTGACCAGAACTATGTGTTGAATCTGAGACATTGCTTAGGCTCCTATTTCTGTGAGTAAGCGCGGATTACATAACTTTACAACTCGCTAGTGTGTGGATCACACACTAGCATGATGGAATTGCCCCTGCTGGAATTGTTGAAAGCAATGCCCAGTAAGAGCTTCCATGTCAACCCCTGACGACTAACGAGAAACTTGGACGGACTACCAATAAGAGTGCGTAGACGCGGAGCGGCTTGTCGCAGACATCGCATAACCATTCAAACCTTAGCCGTCACAGTATACCTCCCCAGACCGTAGCCGGGCTGATGGCATTGAATGGCCGTCAAAGCTTGAGACCGTGCTGTTCGGGAATCCCTGGCGGGCGCTTCCAAAACCCTTTGGAGCCCAGTCCCACGTTCCCACCTCGAGTCCGATCCCATGCTCTTGCAGGTATTGCACAAACTGCACGGTGGACTCAGGTGTGTCGGCGTCGCAGAAATAACCGCCAGAGAGCCACTCCGTGATAATCACCGGCGCTCTCCGAGAAAAGTTCCCGAACTTCCCGTCCCAGGCTTTGCTCGTCTGGCCATATTGCTTAAGAGCATAGGGATGCGATGCGTATTATCCAAAAAACTTACTAAAATATTTAGAAAAAATCAAAGTAGCTTGTATGAGGACTTTCGTGAATTGGTATGAGTTTCGATGAGCGTGGCGACCCTTGGATTTTTTGATAGCTGACCGCATCGCCTCAACTTCTTCTGGTAACAAATGCTCCCTAGTCCTGAGCGAGGAGGCAGGGCTTTTGGGAGCATCCACTTTTGGAAGAAACATAATTCTTGTACTCCAAAAAGCCTGCTATATGGTTCATCTAAAAAAGTCTATCCGCCAAAAGTGGATGCTCCC
>CAZZXJ010000072.1:11430-16091 GCA_964657905.1 uncultured Stigonema sp. | reverse complement strand
AATTGACTAATGACAAATGACTAATTTGGTTAAAGAAAATGACTGAAGCTCGTATTGGGATTATTGGTGGCAGCGGTTTATACAAAATGGACGCACTCAAAGATGTCGAAGAGGTGCAAGTCCAGACGCCATTTGGTTCACCGTCTGACGCTTTGATTTTGGGAACATTGGCGGAGACACGGGTAGTTTTTTTGGCACGCCATGGTCGTAATCACACGCTGTTACCTTCTGAGTTGCCGTTTCGTGCCAATATCTATGCTATGAAGCAACTGGGTGTGGAGTATTTAATCTCAGCCTCAGCAGTAGGTTCTTTGAAGGAAGAAGTTAAACCACTGGATATGGTGGTGCCAAATCAGTTTATTGACAGGACGAAAAATCGGATTTCGACGTTTTTTGGGGAAGGAATAGTCGCTCACATTGCTTTTGGCGATCCGATTTGTCAGAATTTGGCTAAGGTTTTGACGGATGCGATCGCATCTTTGAACTTACAAGATGTCACTTGCCATGGCGGTGGTACATATGTATGCATGGAGGGACCTGCATTTTCGACGAAAGCGGAATCGAATCTTTACCGCAGCTGGGGAGCGACGGTGATTGGGATGACGAATTTACCAGAAGCAAAGTTAGCACGGGAAGCAGAAATTGCCTATGCAACTTTGGCACTCGTGACAGATTACGATTGTTGGCATTCAGATCACGATAGTGTGACCGTGGAGATGGTGATTAGTAATTTGCAGCGCAATGCGGTAAATGCTCAGAAGGTCATTCAAGAAACAGTGCGACGTCTGAGCGAGAACCCGCCGCTTAGTGATGCACATTCGGCGTTGAAGTATGCGATTTTAACTCGGTTGGATATGGCTCCAATGGCGACGAAGGAGAAGTTGGGGTTGTTGTTGAAGAAGTATATTCATTTCAATACCTAATAGGGATTTTTACCCCCGCCCTGACCACAATATACACCAATTCCCGGACTTTAATCACTTAAAAACCATAGAAAGATATATCAGTAGGAACCGATAAACTTGACAATGAACAGTCTTGTTGGGGGTAGGGTGTGGGGAACCCCAGACTTAAAAGCAGGGGTTTCAAGCTTGGACGCCGTAGACGAGTGCACTACGAAGCGAGCGAAACACAACTTTTTTATTTTTCCATACAGGAGCGCAGGGGCTTTATACCTTTTAGGGTATGGATATTCTTCTTTTTCACTACACCCCAACGCAGGTTTTGGTAAGTTATTTATCAATCTCTTGGTTTCTCACCTTCTTAGCTGCGCGATGCTGTTTTACAGATTCAATACAGAACTGATGAAAAATTTTTTCCTCAGCACATCGCCAGCAGAAAACTATTTCTCTACTGGGTTTGCTAATTCTTGTTGTTAGGTCTGTTGATGCAAGTGGGTCACGACATCCGTAGCATCTTGTCATTTTAAAGCTCCAAAGTCTCTGGTGATTTATCTGGAAAAAATCAGACAGATACGCAACATACAAGTTGAGATCAAAAAAATCTGCCCTTGTTAACTGAACAAAGGCATGTTGTTGGGGAGCATCCCATTTTTGTAAATTGCCCTCAGACTGTTCGTCTGGACGGCAGTCGCCTAGGTCGGGCTGACCCTCCGGAGGCGACTGGCGCACGATTTCTAATCGCTTGGTGTTTTTGCGCTCCCTGGGATGCTCCCTGTTGTTGGTATTTTTTTCACCCGTGATATCATGTCCGCTTGATTACTTATAATAAAAGCACCCCACCCCCTACCCCTCCCCGCACGCGGGGAGGGGTAGGGGGTGGGGTGGAGTGGGAATTATAAGTGATTTACCGGACATGATATGAGAGAGGAGCTTCAAGAGCTTATCCGAAACGTATTGGGATGGCTCCCCTAAATAAAGGGGAGCCAGCATTGTTTTGCGGGTTTTCCGACTTGATCGGACTGGCGTGGGTTGGGGGGATCTTCAGGTATAGACCACAGTCGTAGGGGCGCGGCGGCCTTGCGCCCTTACAAACGGTATGGTTCATTTATGTGAAAACTGCTGTAAATGCATGTTATCGGATTAATAAAAAAACTACATTTAGATAATTATTAAAAATTAGTAAATAAGATCAGGAAATTTATATTAAGATTTCAAATTCATAAAATTTAGTAGCTTTTCATACTGAATATGAGCATCAAAAATTGCTCAAATCGATTTACCAAAGACAAAATTGTTGGTGCAGAGGGACAAAAAGAAGTGTTGAAAAAAGTTGTGATGATTGGGGCAGCTGCCCTACTGCTTCTGATCGGACCGCTGACGGGCATCGCCTTCGCAGCACCCCCTGATGTCAACGCAGCGATTACTAATGCTCAAACTGCTGCTGATACAGCATTTATGTTGATTTCAGCAGCCCTTGTTTTGCTGATGACACCTGGTCTGGCCTTTTTCTATGGTGGATTTGTGCGATCGCGCAACGTCCTCAATACCCTGATGATGAGCTTCGTGGTGATGGCGATCGTGGGAATTATCTGGATTATGTGGGGGTATAGCCTTGCCTTTGCACCGAATGTTTCCGCTATTGGTAAGGTGATCGGTAGTTTTGATTGGGCATTTGTTGATCCCGCAAAGGTCAAATTAGACACATCTGCCTATCTACCGCATTTTCCTTATGAAAATGCTCTGAAGGCGGCTGATCCTAAATATACCGACATGACGTCATATGCCCCGACCATTCCTCACCAGACGTTCATGATCTATCAAGCCATGTTTGCCATCATCACTCCGGCGCTGATTTCAGGGGCGATCGCTGAGCGGATGAGCTTCACGGCTTACTCTTTATTTGTGCTGCTGTGGTCAACGTTTATTTATTCTCCCCTTGCCCACATGGTATGGGCTAAAGGTGGGTTTTTGGGCATAAACGGTGGCTTGGGTGCCCTCGACTTTGCTGGTGGTACTGTCGTACACATTAGTTCTGGCGTTTCAGCTTTGGTAGCAGCGATCGTCCTTGGATCTCGGAAAACCTATCCAGACCGCCTCAGCCCTCCTCACAACGTTCCCTTCATTTTACTGGGAGCTGGCTTACTGTGGTTTGGCTGGTTCGGCTTCAACGCTGGTAGTGCTTTGGCTTCTGGTGGTTTGGCAACATCCGCTTTTGTCGCCACAAATACGGCAGCTGCGGCGGCGGCTTTAATTTGGTTGATTCTGGAAAGAGTGTTACGCGGTAAACCAACAGCAGTTGGTGCAGCCACAGGAGCAGTTGCAGGCTTGGTGGGGATCACCCCAGCAGCAGGATTTGTCACACCGGTAGGAGCAATCTTGGTTGGTGCTATTACCTCCTTTGTTTGCTTTTATGCCGTTAGCTTTAAGCACAAACTGCAAATTGATGATGCCTTAGATACATTTCCCGTACATGGTGTAGGCGGTACAGTAGGTGCAATTCTCACAGGAATCTTTGCTACCAAAGCAGTCAACTCAGCAGGTGCAGATGGTTTGTTGTTTGGCAATCCAAAGCAAGTGCTGATTCAAATAGGAGCAGTTCTCGTGACATATATTTTCGCTGCCGTTGGTACCTGGATAATTTTAAAAATCCTAGATGCCACCGTCGGTCTGCGAATCAACGAAGAAGCCGAACTGCAAGGCATGGATATCAACGAACACGGGGAAGAAGGTTACAACGAGGAATACGGAGAGCGGATTAGTACCTTTAGTAGCAAGTGAATAAGTAGCTAATGGCTAATAGCTAATTGTAATCGTAGTCAGTGTCATTTATGAGCGCTGGTGTTTTAAAATCTGATTCAAAGATTTGGTTAATTTAGTCAGCGTGTCCACTCCAGCAAAAACTTTTCCTATCTGGGCGTTTTTCTCCCTAGCAACCAATGGCATACTGATTTTGGCGGTCATCCTGCTAATTTTGCGACAGCACGGATTGACCGCTTTTTTAGGGACAATATTCCCAAGCAAAGTCTACTCCAATAATCAACCCAAAGCTATTACACCTCAACTAAGTCCGCGTCGCCAACTTAATTATCAGCAGTGGGTAAACATTCTCAAGCAAGAAGCAAAAGTAGCTGCCGAGAAACATCCTCAGCATTTAACTATACTGGCAGGAGATTCTCTGAGTCTATGGTTTCCCACTGAGTTACTACCCAAAGACAGAAATTGGTTGAATCAGGGAATTTCTGGGGAAACAAGTGCTGGACTATTGAAAAGATTAGATCTGCTCAACCGCACCAATCCAGAAACGATTTTTGTGATGATTGGCATAAATGACCTAACTCGAGGAGTCAGCGATGAGATAATTTTAGAAAATCAGCAGCATATTCTACATTATTTGCGAAGGTTGCATCCAAAAACCCAAATTGTCGTCCAGTCGATTTTGCCACATGGAGGACAAGCAACCTGGGAAGTGGGAGAAAAACTCCTGGTTATTCCCAATAGTCGCATTCGTCAGTTAAATCAGCAACTACAAAGCATAGCCGCAAAAGAAGGCGTCAAATATCTAAACTTGCATCCCCTGTTTGCGAATCAGCAAGGTGAACTTCGCCGCGAACTGACCACCGATGGCTTACACTTGAGTCCTCAAGGCTACCTCGTCTGGAGTTCCGCCTTAGAGATTTATAGTCAAATTGAACTGGAACCGCAGCGTTAAGACTGGGGGAGATGAGGGAGTACAAGAATTAAAAATTAAAAATTAAAAAT
>CAZZXJ010000072.1:0-11420 GCA_964657905.1 uncultured Stigonema sp. | reverse complement strand
TTTTTAATTTTTAATTGATTTGTCCCCCTCATCTTTCCACCTCAATTGCGTCTTGGCGCGAGAAAATGAAAACTAGTAATTTTTGAAGAAAAAACCAATGGATACCAAAGCTTTTAAAAGATCACTCCAGCATTCGGAAAACTACCATCGCAAGGGGTTTGGTCACCAAGCAGAAGTCGCTACCCAGTTGCAGTCCGAATATCAAAGCAACTTGATTCAGCAAATTCGTAATAATAACTACTCTCTGACTCGTGGTGAAGTTACTATCCAATTAGCGCAAGCTTTTGGGTTTTGTTGGGGT
Organism: uncultured Stigonema sp.; assembly: GCA_964657905.1. Taxonomy (GTDB): domain Bacteria; phylum Cyanobacteriota; class Cyanobacteriia; order Cyanobacteriales; family Nostocaceae; genus Stigonema. The sequence goes on along the minus strand of CAZZXJ010000072.1, from coordinate 11,119 downwards.
GTTGAACGTGCTGTCGCAATGGCGTATGAAACCCGCAAGCACTTCCCGACCGAACGGATCTGGATTACTAATGAGATTATTCACAATCCTTCTGTAAATCAGCGCATGCGTGATATGGAAGTAGCATTTATCCCCATTGAAGCAGGTATAAAAGATTTTTCTGTAGTTGAAACTGGTGATGTAGTTATTCTTCCTGCTTTTGGAGCAAGCGTTCAAGAAATGCAGCTGCTGAATGATAAAAGTTGCAAAATTGTCGATACAACTTGCCCTTGGGTTTCTAAGGTTTGGAATACTGTTGAAAAGCACAAAAAAGGCGACCACACTTCAATTATTCACGGCAAATATAACCACGAAGAAACCGTTGCTACCAGTTCTTTCGCGGGTAAATATCTGATTGTACGGAATTTGGAGCAAGCCGAGTATGTTGCTAACTACATTCTCACTGGGGGAAATCGCGATGAATTTATGGCGAAATTTTCTAAAGCTTGCTCTCTTGGATTTGACCCTGATAGAGATTTAGAGCGAGTTGGCATTGCCAACCAAACAACGATGCTCAAAGGCGAAACGGAGCAGATTGGTAAGCTATTTGAGCATACAATGATCAAAAAGTATGGTCCAGTGGAGTTGAATCAGCATTTTCAAAGCTTTAATACCATCTGTGACGCCACCCAAGAACGGCAAGATGCAATGCTCAATTTAGTGGAACAGAAGCTCGATTTGATGGTAGTGATTGGTGGGTTTAATTCATCGAATACTACACACCTACAAGAAATTGCAGTTGAGCGAGCAATTACTTCGTATCACATTGATTGTGTAGAACGAATTCAATTAGGAAATAGCATTGAACATCGGCAATTAAATGGAGATTTAGAAATCACCGAAAACTGGTTACCGACAGGAAAAATAGTTGTAGGAATTACCTCTGGTGCTTCTACTCCCGATAAGGTGGTAGAAGATGTGATTGAGAAGATTTTTGAGTTGAAGACGACGGCGACGGTGTAAGAAACCTCTCCACGCCAGTCGAACCCGAAGGGCGTTGGTTTCCCTCCGGGCGAACTTCGGGGAAACACTTCATAAGAACTGCTCGCTGGCTCCCCAACCCCTCTCCGCCCTTTGGTGAGGGGTGGAACAGGCGATCTGCGCTCTTGCGGCAGATCTTCGCTATCGCACTATAGCTTGAACATGAATGAACAAGGTGCAAGTACCCTTAATTTATTAATTACGAATTACGAATTACGAATTATTCTGTCACCAAGAACCCAAAAAATTCCACTCCTGTTTCTCTTGCGATTTCTCTAAGTTTGTCTGTTGAATTAAATCCTCATATTCTCCTGAATCAACCCATTTCAATAACTCGGCAGCCCGCATGACTGCCCAAGAGTAACTATATTCCGTAAAACTTAACATTTTGGTGAACTTATCAAGATTATCAAAGCTATCGGATGCAAAGTCGCGGGCTTGAGCAAGGAAATCTTCGCTCACGGCAGGAGTTAAGTATTCGTTTGGCAAACCAGCTAATTTTATCAGTGCAGTAGTTGCCACGGCAGGATCTTGACAAGCAAGCATTCCAGCACGATCAGCAGTAAACTTTGCCATCATTAACCAATTCGAGAAAGCTAGTTCCACTCCACCAGCTGCTAAACCGCCTAACCCCAGTGTGGTCATACTGATTAAGTTTTTTAAAGTTGGCAGAACAATCGCTATTTGGTGGTAAAGTAAGTGCCGACTCTTAATGTGAGCAACTTCGTGTCCCAATACGAAAAGTGACTCATCTGGCGATAGCCATTCCATCCCTTCTATATTGATGCTGACAAGGGGTTTTTCTACCCCAATAGTGTAGGTTTGAATGTAACCCGCACCTCGAAACACATACAGTTCAGGAATCGGGGCAACATCAAGAATTTGGCAAGTTTCCTCTAGAACCTGATGCAGTTTGGGAAAATTGCGGGGCGTGACTCTTAGTTCGTTGCCAAGGCATTGCAGCCTGAGTAAGCGATCAATGCCGTACTCGTTAACTTTTCGGAACAGCAAGGAGACACCTGGCATCTTCTCTAAAGAAGCCAAGGCTTTGCGATCAAAGGGGTGTTCGTAGACGGATGAAGTCAGTCCAGTTAATACTTTTCTTGACATAGATTTTGAGCTATCAATTCTCCAACTTTACGAAACCCTCGGGTCGTCACCATTTTTTATCTGCTGTAACATCTGTTGAATTTGTTGTGCTTTGTCAGATCTCTGTTGCGCTTTAAAAATATTTAAAGCTTTTTCTAAAGAGGCGGTCGCTTCATCCCGTTTGCCTTGTTGCCAAAGTGTCAGAGCAAGATTGGTTAACGCATCACCATAATCAGGATTAATAGATAGTGCTTTGCGATACTCCGCAATAGCTTGTTCCCATTGCTGTTGACTTGCATAAACCAGCCCGATAGCATTGTGTGCAAGGGCATATTTAGAATCTAAGCGAATCGCTTTTTGATATTCTATGATTGCATCTTCTTTTTTCTCCTGGCGAAACAGGACATTTCCCAGCTGGTAATGCGCATAACTATCTTCTGGAAACTTCTTAATTAAGGCTCGTAAATTTTTTTCTGCACCAGTCAAATCGCCCCCTTGGAATAAGGCGTTTGCCTTTTGAACGAGTTCATCGCGCGCCTTCGGTTCGCGATCCCGCGATTGGTCCTGAGGTAACTGCGCCAGTACTTGTGCTTGTGCGTGTTGTCCGATAATGGCATTGCCAACCTCTGCCTGAACCAATTGTGGCATATTGGTTACAGTCAATATACCCAGCATCAATTGACTAGGAGTTTGAAAAAAAGCTGACTTGAGAGGATTCTTTGGCTTCATTGCTTAATAATTTTCTCTGGTTGAAGTTTCATATCAAGTAAAAAAATATGTTAAGAATTTTCCACAAAATCAAAGACAGATAATCATATTTTACGTTTTCATTAGCAAAAATGTAAGGTGCCTCATACCTCAATACTTTTCGGTTAGGCCGATGAACCTCGGAGATCTCCCCCAATATGCTACGAAAACGCCATGTAGATCACAAGGGAGATCTGAACTACCTGAACGATCCTCGGGGGGCGAATAAAACAGAGTAGGGGCGATCGGCTGATCGCTCCTACTCTTATTTTCCCCGATCCGGGGCTAGGTTGGATGACAGGTTAAAGCGTCTAACTGCGTTTATGCAGCAAGCCTTTGCGCAATCCTCAGCCTGAATGGACAGGCGGGAAGCTGCTACAGTAGTGATCGCTCTCCTTGGGATCAGCAGTCAGTACTACGATACGATCCAAACAGTTAATATCGATCAGCAAAAGAAAGATGGTGATTGTTTCTCAAATCAAAGGAATCCAGGCTGAGAAGCGATCGCCACAGATTGAGAGATTACCTAGGATGAATGTGATATCTAGGCGACATCCCTGGATTGACAATGGCAGCCAACTCTGCTTCAGACAATTTGCTCAGTTCAGTTTCCAGTTCTTCAAGCGTGAAGTCATAGCCACGTTCTTTAGCAATCTTGATGAAGGCTTCTGGGTTAGATGCTGCTTTAAGTTTTTCCTTTAATGCTTGATCTTGTTTGACGGCTTTGAAAAGTTGGGCTGCATTTTTCTGTGCCATAATAGTCAATCTCCTGCTTTAAATGTGAGATTTCAATGCAATAATTTAACTCCTGTGGTTTCACCAAATCCAGCTTTAGGAGCTACTAACTGAGGTTATATACTTCGATCTTGAACCAAGGAAGAGAATGTATGATTAATATTGACAAAAGTTCACGCTAGTGCGTTGCATGAGAGAGTTTAAGGATCGCAAGTTGCTGTATCTATCTACTTGATATTGATATTCATCATTCATGTCCACTAATTATGACGCTCAATACTTTCATCAAGCATAGTAGTATGGCAGAGAATTTTATAGTATTAATATCTTGTGTTTAGGGTAACAAGTCCTGCACCGTTATTTGCCCAACTTCACGTCCGGCGATCGCAACAGTCACCTTATCCGATAAGCTGTAATCTTTGCGTTGCTGATAAGTTGATTCTTCAGGCAAGTTGGTAGGTTCTGTGTAAACTTCTAGTTGTTTTTCGACAAGGTTGACTATCCAATAAACCGGGATACCTGCACGAGCGTAGGCTCGTTTTTTAACAGTTCTGTCTCGCTCAACCGAAGAATCAGCAATTTCAACGACCAAAGCTAAGTCTTGTGAACCAGGATGGCGATCAAGATAATCAAGAGTGTTGCCTTGGACAACAACAAGATCAGGCTCTGGTTCACTATCCTCTAGAGTAATAGGTTCCTGGGTGTCTACATACCATCCCTGTGGCACAATCTTGTCTAAGGCAATTTGAGTTAGTTTTGTAGCGGCGCGGTGTGGGGGATTTTTTGGCATTTTATAAATTATCCATCCCTCTAACAGTTCCACTGGATCGTCCTCAGTGAGAATGCTTAGACGAATCATCTGGTGGTACTGCTCAACACTGAAGCGCCAAACTGGTTCTGTCGGAACAGTTGGAGTTTGCCAAGGGTTTACTACGCCATTTTGAGTGGAGACAGACACAAAATTATTGACCTTTGACTTTTGCATCTGATCGTAGCACTTCATTATAGTAGCTTGACGAGGAGCCTGTCTCCAATTTCCGTTAGGCGAACAGGCGTTCCCCCCTACGACACCAACCAAAATTGTCCAAGTGGTACCTGGTGAGAGGTCAAAAAATTCTATAGTCAGAATGGTACTAAGTGACTCATCTAATTCTTTCCCACAGGTCACAAACTCTGATGATACAAAGAAGAAATGAAATCAAGCTCATTATTTTATCTGTATTTTTGGTGGTTGTTGTAGTATATAGTGTTTATCAATTGATTCTTGCATCATTTTTTATAAATTTCTGTAACTTAGTACACCTAACTAGTTGCAAAAATACACAAGAGCAAAGCATCAGTTTAGGAGAGAAGGTTTTAATTACGGCTGACACTAACCCCGATAAACAAGAAGGGGTAAGATATTTTGCTCAAGGAGATTTTATCACAGCCATGATGAAATTCCAAGCATCATTACGTAGAAATCAAAACGACCCTGAAACACTGTTATACTTGAATAACGCTTTGGCTAGTCATCACCACAATGCATTTAAAATTGCCGCGAGTGTTCCAATTGGTGGGAATCTAAATGTCGCCAAGGAAATACTTAGAGGGATAGCACAAGCCCAAGATGAGATCAATCGCAATGGTGGCATTAATGGAAAGCTATTGCAGATCGAAATTGCTAATGACAATAATGACCCCGATACCGCTAAAAGACTTGCTGAACAATTTGTCTCTGATCAGACTGTGTTAGCAGTCGTGGGACATAACTCCAGTGATGCTTCAATCGCTGCTGCTCCAGTGTATCAACAAGGACGGTTAGTGATGATCTCCCCTACGAGTACGGCTGATCGTCTGTCTGGAATTGGCAGTTATGTTTTGCGTACAGTACCAAGTGATAGCTTTGATGCTTTTGCTTTATCCTATTACGCTATCAAAACTGCTCATCTCACTAAGATAGCCATTTGTGCAGATTCCCAAGATAGAGCTAGCCAGTCACTCTCAGCCGACTTTACAAAATACTTGCAGACATATGGAGCTAAAGTTGCTGATGTCAACTGCGATTTTTCATCTTTGAATTTTGACCCCACTACTGCTGTTGCAGGGGCGGTCAGTAATGGAGCCGATGGTTTATTGCTAGCGCCCTCAGTGGACAAACTTGAAAAAGCTATAGACATAGCACGTGCTAATAAAGATAGGCTATCTTTATTTAGCTATTCAGTGATGTATACACTGCAAACACTACATTCAGGACAGGTAGCCGTCAACGGCATGGTGCTAACTATACCTTGGTATTCTCTACAAAATCAGCCTTTTGTTCATAAAGCTAAAACCCTTTGGGGTGGATCTGTAAATTGGAGAACTGCAATGGCTTATGATGCAACTCAAGCAGCGATCGCGGGCTTAAGCCAAAGTAACACCCGATCTGGACTACAACAATTCCTTCATAGTTCGAGTTTCTCAGCTAGAGGTGCGACAGGAACAAAGATCAAATTTTTACCATCGGGCGATCGCGTCGGCGGAGTCATCTTAGTCAGGGTTCAACCAGGTAAAAATTCTGGTACTAGCTATGACTTTGTTCCTATTGGTGACCAAATAAATCATTAGTAATTAATTTCTACAATCAATTATAAAAATCAAGTTTTTTACTATTGTGCAACACTTGATACCTCACTTTTGATAAAGTAATTCTAACCCAATAAGGTTCAGATAACGCTTGCTCCCCCCAACCCACCTTTTTTAGGGGGGCTAGGGGGGATGTCCGAGGGCTAGATCTTACTAACTGAACTGTATTGAATTCTAAACCGCTAGCATTTCTTGACAATCCAGAGGTATTAAGCTGTGAAAGTCCTTCATGGTACCTGGATACCGGATGCTGTAAGTGACTTTATTCAGCTAGGGTCTTTTTACCTATGGGTAGAAACCCCTGTCCTGAAAAAAAGCCACACCAACAAGCAACGGATTCACCCAGGACATTTAGCACAGAATGAATTAGCAACTTTTTTAGTGCAGGATTTGGGAATCAAAGAATCAGGAGATAAATTAACTGAACGCATATCCCCCAAGTACTTTGCCCTGCCCACTGCCAATAATCAACCCCTACCTTCGCCTGAATTAACCAAATATCTAGAAGTCGAAATCCCTGAAGACTATGAGGGTTTTGAATACTGGAAGGTGGACTGCTATGAAGCAGTCGTTACTGCCAAAACAGATTACTTCCAAAACCCGAAGGCTATTAATGTTATCAAACTCCTCAACGACATTCACTTTTTAGCACTATACAACTCTGGTGAAGTTCAACTTGGTTCGGATCTGTTGTTTTGGTATCACTACACCCAAGGTTTTAAGCAAGTAATTCTGAAAGACCAATATATTCCCGCGCTGAAATATCGGCAGTTAGAAGCTAATAAAGCTAAGAAAAAAGGCAAGCAACAGACTTCACAGCCGTTTGAAATCTATGCTACCTGGCAGATTATTTCGGAGCAACACGAATCCAGTATAAAAAAATACATTGACTACATGCCGCTGATTTGTGTGGCAGGTTCAGTAGCACCCAACGAGTCGGTCTTTTTTGACAAAGAAACACTGTTACGTCACTTTTCCGAGTCCCTGATCCACGATTTATTGACCCACACACCCTCCACTGCCGCTTTTGACAAGCAAATTGCCGACTCCCTGATCCACCATTGCCTTTATCCCAATCGGCATAACCCACATACCACAGATACAGCCCTAGAAGAATACAAAAAATGGATCGTTTGGAAAACCAAAATAACCCGCACCCAAAGCGACTCCCCCTTTAATCTTTGCTTCCAGTTACACTCTGCGATCGCAGAAAATATAGACAACTGGAAGATACAGTTTCTGGTAGCGAGTAAACAAGACCCTTCCCTGAAGTTGGCAGTGGCTGACTATTGGACAATGAAAGAAGGGACAAGGGGAGATGAGGGGGATAAGGGAGTAAAATCTTCCTCATCCTCCCCATACAAACGTTCCGCCGGAACGTCTCTTCTCCCCAATCTCTTTGGCAAAGATTTTGAAACCAATCTACTCCTAAATCTCGGGTACGCAGCGCGGATGTATCCTAGACTGTGGCAGGGATTGGAAACTGATCGCCCTAAGGAACTGCAACTTACCTTAGAAGAAGCATTTGACTTCCTGAAAGAAAGTGCTTGGGTGTTGGAAGACGCAGGCTTTAAGGTAATCGTGCCTGCTTGGTATACCCCTGTCGGTCGCCGTCGTGCCAAAATTCGTGTAAAAGCATCAGCCAGCAAGCTATCTGCAACTAAGAGTAAAACAAAAAGCTATTTCGGTCTAGACTCGCTGGTGCAGTATCAGTACGATCTGGCAATTGGCGATCAAGTGGTGACCCCTCAAGAGTGGGAGCAACTGGTCAACGCCAAAGCACCCTTGGTACATTTTCGCGGTCAGTGGATGGAACTAGACCGAGATAAAATGCAGCAGTTGCTGGAATTCTGGCAGTCCCATGCTAATGAACAACCAGAGATGACCCTGCTAGAGTTGCTGCAACGCAATGCCGAAGCCGGAGAAGATTGGGAAGTTGAACATGACCAAACCTTGTCGGAAATGATGGCGAAGCTGCAAGACAAAAGCCAGCTTGAGCCAGTTTGTGATCTACCTTTGCAAGGTAACCTGCGAGAGTACCAAAAGCGAGGTGTTTCCTGGCTGCACTACTTAGATTCCTTGGGATTAAATGGCTGTCTAGCGGACGATATGGGCTTGGGAAAGTCAGTGCAAGTGATTGCCCGACTAGTGCAGGAGAGGGTAGGGGGAGTAGGGGAAGCTTCTTCCTCCCCATCCCTGTTACCCACGCTACTCATCGCCCCGACATCTGTGGTGGGGAACTGGCAGAAGGAAATTGCCAAGTTCGCGCCGCATTTGAAAGCTATGGTGCATCACGGTAGCGATCGCCATCAGAATGCGGACTTCAAAACAGCAAGTCTACAGCACGATGTAGTGATTACCTCCTTTACCTTGGCTCGCAAAGATGAAAAGCTACTGAGCAGCATAGAGTGGCACCGAATTGTGCTGGATGAGGCACAAAACATCAAAAATCCCAAAGCCGCTCAGACCAGGGCTATTCTGAAACTATCGGCAAAACACAGACTTGCCTTAACTGGAACTCCCGTAGAAAACCGCTTACTAGATCTGTGGTCAATTTTTAACTTTCTCAATCCAGGCTATCTGGGCAAAGAAGCGCAGTTTCGCAAATCCTTCGAGATTCCAATTCAGAAGGACAATGACCGAGTCAAATCAGCTACCCTGAAGAAGTTGGTTGAACCCCTAATTCTGCGACGGGTCAAGACCGACCAGTCCATCATCAACGATTTACCAGACAAAGTTGAACAAAAACTCTACACCAACCTCACGAAAGAACAAGCATCGCTTTACGAAGTCGTCGTCAAGGATGTAGAAGAACAACTCCAATCAGCAGAAGGCATTCAACGCAAAGGATTAATCCTCTCAACCCTAATGAAGTTGAAGCAGATTTGCAACCATCCCGCACAATTTTTGCAAGACGGCAGCGAATTTTCCCCTGAGCGATCGCACAAACTCAGTCGCTTAGCAGAGATGGTAGAAGAAGCTATCTCCGAAGGAGAAAGCCTTCTCATCTTCAGTCAATTCACGGAAGTATGCGAAAATGTAGAGAAACAACTGAAACACAGCCTGCATTGCAACACTTACTACCTGCATGGTGGCACCAGCCGCCATCGCAGAGAACACATGATTACAGAATTCCAAGACCCAGATACAGAACCCTCCGTTTTTATACTTTCCCTAAAAGCAGGTGGTGTAGGCATCACCCTTACCAAAGCCAACCACATCTTCCACTTTGACCGCTGGTGGAACCCAGCAGTCGAAGATCAAGCAACAGATCGCGCTTTCCGTATCGGACAAAAGAAAAACGTCTTTGTCCATAAATTTGTCGCCATTGGCACCCTAGAAGAACGCATCGACCAAATGATAGAAGACAAGAAAAAACTCTCTTCTGCTGTAGTAGGTAGCGACGAATCCTGGCTAACAGAACTAGACAACGAAGCCTTTAAACAACTAATCGCATTGAACAAAAGTGCAATCTTAGAATAAAAACCCTAATCCTCCTCCTAACTCTTCCCTTAGCGTCCTTGGCGTCTTGGCGGTTCATTAATCAAAAAGGATTTATATGACAAAATTTAGTCGAACTTGGTGGGGCGATCGCTTCATCAAAGCACTAGAAGCTTTCACCGATGAAAGCAGACTACAACGCGGACGTTCCTATGCCAGTGGCGGTAAAGTCAAGAGCTTTGAAATAGAGCAAAATAACATCACCGCTCAAGTCAAAGGCTCAATCAATCCCTACTTTGGAGTCTACAAAGAACCAACATACAACATTTCAATTGAAATTACACCCATTGCCAAAACCCGGTGGAGTGAAGCCATCCAAAAGCTTTCATCCAAAGCCAGCATCGTTTCCCGACTGCTACTCAACGAAGTACCAGAAAACATTGAGGACACCTTTTCTGACTTAGGACTACACCTATTACCCCACAGCAGAAAAGACTTCAAAACTCAATGCTCCTGTCCAGACTCTGCCAATCCCTGCAAACACATTGCCGGAGTCTACTACCTAGTAGCTTCCCAACTGGATCATAACCCATTTCTACTATTTGAACTGCGGGGGTTATCCAAAGCACAACTGCAAGTAAAACTAGCTGAATCACCATTAGGTAAAGCACTGTCAGAGGAACTGAACGCTAAAGAAATTTCCCTAGAACCCTCCACCTCATTCTATACTAGACCCACTAAGCAAACGATTACCCAAAACCCAACTCCCAGAGAGTTTTGGTTAGGCACTCTTCGATTACCTCAAACAATTGAAGTCCCAACAGCAAGCGGCGTATCGGCAATTTTGATTAAGAAACAGGGAGATTTTCCCGCTTTCTGGCAAAAGGATAATTCCTTTATTGAAGCAATGGAGGAGTTGTATAAGCGGGTGAAGACGAAAAACCAAAATCTGATTTAAGAATCTCAACTCCAACCCCTCTCCGGTTCTCTTTCTTCGGCAAAGGTATTCTAACGAGGTAATACTGTAATTTATGGGGTGGGCAATCTTGCCTGCCCCATTTGTTACAAAAGGTTCGTGAGGATTATTTGATGAGCATTTACATTATTCGACAACTTTAGGCATGTCTTTAGATGAACTAATTCGTAGTTTTGAAGGGAAGGACAACCCTAAACAACCAACTATTTCGATTTATCAACTAGTGGAAAGCGAATACCAAGTTAGCCAGTTTAGGAAAGGGGAACGCATTATATCACCAAGATTTCCTGAATTGAATTTAACTGTACAAGAAATTTTTGACGCTGGCTTACAAAGTTAGTTTTTCCCATCAATGGCATGGCTAATGAATACTTTGATAGGGGCACGGCACTGCCGTGCCCCTATCAAAGTATGTCGCATTATTTAATGAAATTGGTGTAACAATTAGGGTAACCGTTCAGGGGGTTGTCAGGCGATCGTCAATTAGGGAGACAAAAATCTGGT
>CAZZXJ010000071.1:12765-16398 GCA_964657905.1 uncultured Stigonema sp. | reverse complement strand
GGTGACACGATTACAACCGATTAAATACTTGGAGATAGTACGTAGGAATTTGTCGGACGATCATCTTTCCCCCATGCCCCATGCCCCATGCCCTACAAAGACAAAGAGCTACTTTCCGCTCTCGTGTTTGTTGGTAAATTAAAGAGAAGGATTTCCGCACAATCAATGCAGTTAGATCTAATAACATTCTCATTACCCGTCTTAGCAACTGCAACTGCAACCGCAGATAGTTCACTGGTGGTAGCAGCAGTGCTGCTGAGTTTAGTTGTGATTTACTTAGCCAGTAAAGTTGGTGGTGAGTTCTCAAACCGTCTAGGTTTTCCGCCTGTCTTAGGCGAACTTGTAGGTGGTGTGATAGTGGGTGTATCGATCCTACATCTGTTGATATTTCCACAAGACGGAGCAGATAGTTCTAGCTCTTTGCTCATGACTTTCCTCCAAACTACTGCCAGTGTAAGTCCTGATGCTGCTGATACTGTCTTTACGGCGCAGTCGCAGGTCATTTCAGTTTTGGCAGAACTGGGTGTGATCATCCTGCTATTTGAAATTGGTTTGGAGTCAAACTTAAAAGACTTGATGGCGGTCGGTATCCAGGCGACTATCGTGGCAGTGGTAGGGGTAGTAACACCTTTTGCCGCTGGTACGGTAGGGTTGATGACTTTGTTTGGGGTTCCAGCTGTACCAGCAATTTTTGCAGGGGCAGCTCTAACTGCAACGAGTATTGGGATTACTTCCAGGGTGCTGTCAGAACTAGGGTGTCTCAACTCTAAAGAAGGACAGATTATTTTAGGCGCTGCTGTGATTGACGACGTACTGGGGATTATCGTTTTAGCTGTGGTGGCAAGCCTTGCTAAAGATGGCTCGGTAGATGTAGGCAAAATTGTTTATCTGATGATCAGCGCTACTTGTTTCTTATTGGGCGCGATCGCCCTAGGCAATGTTTTCAATAAGTCCTTTGTCGCAATTGTCGAGCAACTTAAAACACGCGGCGAACTGGTGATACCAGCATTCATCTTCGCCTTTGTCATGGCATATTTTGCTGCTGTTATTCAGTTAGAAGCAATTCTGGGAGCTTTTGCTGCTGGCTTAGTTCTAGAGGAGACAGATCAGCGCAAAGAGTTGCAAAAGCAAGTCGTTCCTATTGCCGATATGCTGGTGCCGATTTTCTTTGTGATTGTTGGAGCAAAAACCGATTTGGGAGTGTTAAACCCTGCTGTTCCCAGTAATAGGGAAGGTCTACTTATGGCGATTTTCCTCGTCGTCGTCGCCATCCTCGGAAAAGTCGTTACAGGCTTAAGCGTGTATGGTCCCCAAGTTAACCGTTTGGCAATTGGTGTGGGGATGATTCCTCGGGGCGAAGTTGGATTGGTGTTTCTTGGGATCGGCTCGTCCATGGGAATTCTCTCGAAACCATTGGAAGCAGCAATTATCATGATGGTTATCGTCACGACCTTTTTAGCTCCTCCCTTGTTAAGGTTTGTATTTCCAGAACCAAAACCAGTGGCAACAGCAGAAGATCAACTGTTTTTATATGGTTCCTCTAAAATACCATTAGTAATAGAATCACCTGATGAGAAAAGTGCGGAGTGAAGAGCTATCAATTATACTCTTAAATCTTCACTCCGGACTCAAAAGTGATTCGCGAAACCCGTATCTCTAAATTTTATTTCCGGGGAATTGTAACTTTTTCAGAGTTTTTTCTTCTCAAGACTACCAACATTCAGAATATTATTTTTTTCCAGTCTTTTCCCGCTCCATATACCGAAGAACGTGTCTATTTTTCAAGCTATTAAAGCATAACACACACGATTTTTTGCAACGTAAATTAACAGTAACTGAAAGTAATTAGGTGGTGCATTAATTACCAAAAATCAAACTACTTAACATATCGCCTGCTGATTTAATTAGTATTAAGTAAGTTGGCGCGAATAAACAGAATTATGTAAAGAATAGTAAAGCTCATAAGTTCGCTCGTAGTAAGCACCCTTGCGCGTACCCCTTCGGGGATGCCGAAGGCTAGACAGCGCTGACTACAAACCTTTAATTTTTTACGCTGACTTACTTAATGGGAATTGGCTAAAAATTGAGGAAGTGTTCACAGTGAACCTTTAACCGTCAACAGTGAAATAAACCAAAATGCCATAACGGCAGGAAAAATCGGGAGGGGCATGCTAGAATTTGACGCCATTAACTGTGTCTTGAGCAGAGCGGAAAACACTGACAGAAATTGGGGTTTAAGGGGGTAAGTAAATAGGGCATAGGGCTTTGACAGATTGACGGTCTTCAGGATATGCGAATCAGGAGAAAACATTGTGAAACTACACTGGTTACTACCTGGTACTTTTGTAACTCTCTTCATGCTATCGTCGCCTGCTCATGCAGCGAGACTACAGTCTTGGCATTTTGATGCCAATCAAAACCAATTGGAAATTAACACAGAAGGCGCTGTCCAACCCCAGGCACAACTGATCTTTAACCCCACTCATCTAGTCATAGATTTGCCGGGAACTACATTTGAGCGTCCGCAGTTGATGCAGCAAGTGGGCGGCGCCATGCAGCTTGACCAACAAACATCTCGCATCGTTGTAGAAGTCACGAACGGTTATACCCTAGACCCCAAGCAAGTGAAATTTGTGGGGACAACAGCTAGTCGCTGGACGCTGCAATTACCAACACCAGAGGTTGAGAAAGTAGACTCCTCAAGAAATGTTGCTAGTCCGGAAGTTGGCTCCTCCTCAAGAAATGTTTATAGTGTAGTTACCATAAATGCAACTGAACCTGCTGATCTGTCAAAAGTAGCTGGTTTCACAGAAGGGACGACTCAAATTGAAAATTTACTAGTTACAGGAGATGGGCTTTTTGTTCGCACTAGTGGTGGTCATCCTAATATTAAGGTTCATCGCAGCCGCGATCGCACAACCATTTACATGGACATCAGTAACGCATTTTTATCACCGCGTCTTTTGGAGCAAGATCTTCGCGTCAATCAGTATGGCGTTAACCATATCCAATTCACCCAACTGCAAACAAGACCACCTGTTGTCCGTATAACTTTGCTTGTTGACAAAAATAGCCCCGACTGGCAAGCGAGTACGAGCAGTGGGGGTGGGTTGGTTGTTCTGCCCACTCGTCTAGGTGCTAATTTGCCTAGAAATAATCTCATTTCAATCCCTAATAGGGATTCTGACTCCCGCTCCGACTCAATTCTACACCAAGTTACGGATAAGTCTAATGATAGTCAGCCAAGACCTTTTCCCACTCCACCTAATTTATCAGCAAGTAACTTACTGGCAACGATTCAGTCTGTGGAACTTAGTGCGAGTGGCACGCAACTGATCGTTAGGAGCGATCGCAATTTAGCTGCTCGTGGTGGCTGGGATAGGTCGTATGGTCTGTTCCGCATCACTATGCCTCATGCCCGATTAGCGAATAGTGTTAAAGGTCCTAGGTTTAACGCCAACAGCCCAATCATCCGCATACGCCTGCAACAGCAAGACCCCCATACTGTGGTCATGTTTGTCCAACCGGCGTCGGGGGTGCAAATTGGGCAACTCAACCAGAGTGGCGATCAGTTTGTGGCTTTGGAATTACGACGTACTCGTTCACTACTAACACCACCCTTGGCTTTACCTC
>CAZZXJ010000071.1:1822-12665 GCA_964657905.1 uncultured Stigonema sp. | reverse complement strand
TTTACCTCCTCTACCAAGACCAAACCCACAAGCATTGCTAGGACTAGGACCATCAATCGACAATCCACTGCCATCCCACACTAACCGTATACCTAATGGGCGAGTGATAGTCATTATTGACCCCGGACACGGTGGTAAAGACTCTGGTGCACTTGGTATTGGAGGATCTCAAGAGAAGGATATTGTCCTACCTATGGGCAGAAGAGTAGCGGAGGTTTTGCAGCAAAATGGCGTGCAAGTAATCCTAACGCGATCTGCTGATTATTTTGTCACCCTTCAGGGAAGAGTAGACATGGCAGAGCAAGATCATGCTGATGTATTTGTCAGTGTTCACGCTAATTCAGCGGGTGCTGATCGTCCTGATGTCAACGGGTTGGAAGTGTATTACTACGACAGTGGTTTGGATCTAGCTCGCGTTGTTCATAGCAGAATTCTTCAAAATGTCAATGTTAGAGACCGGGGAATACGGCGAGCAAGATTTTATGTCCTTAGGAAAAGTTCTATGCCCTCAATTTTAGTAGAAACAGGCTATATGACAGGTAGGGAAGATATGGCTAAATTGAAAAATCCACAGTACCAAAACCAAATGGCAGAGGGGATCGCTCGCGGTATTCTCCAGTACTTAAGGCGAAGATGACATTGTATTTTTTAGAGACGCCAAGCTACCATATGGTCCTGGCATACGTTTCGCTTTATGCTTTACATCGGCAGATATTGAAAATTCTAATCTCTTAGGAGAGTAGGCCCTACCCAAAGGATGCGCACCCTTTGCGGGGGTCTATGGGCGACTAAGAGCGGAAGCCGCCGAAGAGTGACTTTCTTAAAGAATGGGGTTTGGGCACAGATAGTGGGAGGATTTGCCCACACGATGACAGATTGACGGCTTCCATGAATGCGAATCAGGAGAAAACACTGTGAAACTACACTGGTTATTACCCGGTACTTTTTTAACCTTCTTGCTATCTTCACCTGCTCATGCAGCGAGACTACAGTCTTGGCGTTTTGATGCCAATCAAAACCAACTAGAAATTAACACCGAAGGCGATGTTCAACCCAAAGCGCAACTCATCTTCGACCCAACTCGTCTGGTTATAGATTTGCCGGGAACCATATTTGGCCGTCCACAATTCACACAGCCAGTAGGAGGTGCAATTCGCGCTATTCGCGTTGGGCAACTTGACGCGCAAACGGCTCGCATTGTCATAGAACTCAATCCGGGTTATACCCTAGACCCCAAGCAGGTGAAATTTGTGGGGACAACAGCCAGTCGCTGGCTAGTGCAATTACCAAAGCCAGAGGCTCCTAGAGTAGACACCACAAGAAATATTTACAGTGTAGTCACACAAAACCCAACTACTGCGGCTAATAAGCAAACAGTTGTTGATACTGTACAAGGGACGACACAAAGGGAAACAGTTCTTGGTGCCTTAGAAGGGACGACGCAAATTGAGAACCTTCAAGTTACAGGAGATGGGTTTTTCATCCGCACTAGTGGAGGAAATCCTCAGATTAGGGTAAATCGCAGCGGCGATAATAGTACCATCTACGCCGACATTTCTGGGGCAACTCTATCACCTAGGCTAGAGCAGCAGGATGTGCCTGTTAATAAGTTTGGTGTTAACCGCATCCAATTTAACCAACTGCAAACAAAACCACCTATTGTCCGCATGACTTTGCGGGTTGACAAAGATAGCCCCAACTGGCAAGTGAACACGAGTGGTACTGGTGGGTTGGTGGTTCTGCCCTCTCGTGGTATGGTCAACTTGCCTAGAGATACCTACCCACGCCTAAGCTCAGATACTAGCCCAAGCCCCACCCCACTAGCAAGCAACTCACTTTCCACGATTCAGTCTGTGGAATTAAGTGCTACTGGCACACAACTGATTGTTAGAGGCGATCGCAATTTATTTGGCAGTGGTGGCTGGGATAGCTCAACTAGTTTATACCGCATCATTATTCCCAATGCACGGTTGGTACCAACGGTCAGAGGCCCTATTTTGGACGCCAACAGCCCGATCGTAAGAGTACGCCTGCAACAGCAAGACCCGCGTACGGTTGTGATCTTTGTTCAACCTGCGGCGGGAGTGCAAATTGGGCAACTCAACCAGCTAGGCGATCAGTTTGTGGCGCTAGAATTACGACGCACTCGTTCAACGCTCACACCTCCTGTGGCTTTACCTCCCCTCCCACGAACTAACCCACAACCATTGACAGGACCAATCGTCGCTAATCCTGATACTACGCTATATTCACAACAACGATCTCCGGTTCCTAAGGGGAAAATGGTAGTCGTCGTTGACCCAGGACATGGCGGTAAAGACTCCGGCGCTCCTGGTCTAGGTGGGCTGTTAGAAAAGGATGTCGTTCTGCCGATTAGCAAGAGAATCGCAGCGATTTTGGAGCAAAATGGTGTGCATACCGTGTTAACGCGGGATGCTGACTTTTTTGTAGAACTTCAGGGACGAGTAGACATAGCAACTCACTCTAATGCTGACTTGTTTGTCAGTGTTCACGCTAATTCTGTGGATGACCGCCCTGATGTCAATGGGTTGGAAGTGTATTATTACGACAGTGGTTACGGTCTGGCTGAAGTCGTTCGCAACAGTATTCTCCGAAGTATCAGTACCATCAAAGACCGGGGAACGCGCAAAGCTAGATTCTACGTCCTCAGAAAAAGCTCTATGCCCTCGATTCTAGTGGAAACGGGCTATATGACCGGTCGGGAAGATAATCCTCGCTTGGCAACCCCAGAATACCAAAATCATATGGCGGAGGCGATCGCCAATGGTATACTTCAGTACCTAAAGAAAAGGTAAAGAAATGGCTAATGGTAACAATTAGCAACTAGCAACTAACAACTAACAACCAACAACTAACAGTGTTTCCATCTTCAGAATTTGAACGTGCCCCAATCGGCATTTTTGACAGTGGTGTGGGTGGTTTAACGGTACTGCGACAACTTTATCGCCATCTCCCTAATGAATCAATTATTTACTTTGGGGATACAGATCGACTTCCTTATGGCATTCGTTCGGCGGCAGAAATTTTACAGTTTGTACGCGAAATCCTTTACTGGATGCAACAGCAGCAAGTAAAAATGGTGATCATGGCATGCAACACCAGTTCGGCTTTGGCGCTAGATGCGGTGCGTGAGGAATTTTCTCTGCCAATTCTCGGAATCATTCTACCAGGGGCAAAGGCAGCGGTTTCCTGTGGAAAGCGCATTGGAGTGATTGCTACCCCAGCAACTGCCAAGAGCAATGCCTATCGGCGTGCTATTCTAGAACTAGATCCTAATGTACAAGTCTGGCAAGTGAGCTGTCCAGAATTTGTGCCACTTGTTGAGCAAAACCGCATTTATGACCCCTACACCATTGAGGTGGCACGCTCCTATTTAAAGCCTTTACTAGAGCAGGAAATTGACACTTTAGTATATGGCTGTACCCATTATCCCCACCTTGCACCAGTAATGCGATCGCTTCTCCCCTCATCTGTCAAGCTAGTTGACCCTGCTGTTCATCTTGTGACAGTTTGTACCCACGAGCTAGATACACATGGCTTGAGAAACACCCACTTGCCATTGCCAACTCGCTTCGCTGTTAGCGGTTGTCCGCAACAGTTCGCCCAGTCTTCGCTGCAATGGCTTGGCTCTACCCCATTAGTCGAGTTGGTGCGCTTAAATGATATAGTCAAGAGTCAATAGTCATTGGTAGCCCCTTCGGGGCGAGGATAGGGTGTGGGGTCAGAATGAGCCCCGAAGTCTGGGGAAGGCGCCCCTGCTTTTAAGTATGAAAAGAAAATAAAAATGTGTTTCGAGAGAAATCCGTAGGACGAGAAACACGGCGTCCTTAGAAAGAAACCCCTACTTTTAAGTATGGGGTCCCTACACCCTACACCCTATCCCCTACACCCTGTTCATTGTTGCTTCTACCTTTGGGACGGATGTTTCCTGCTTGTGTTTTCCTTGAGAAGCCAAAGAAACACTCGTAGGAGCAGTTTTTTTTCCGGTTCGTTTTGCCAGTGCCAATAATAGATAGACTGTTAGCAAATATCCCGAAGCTAAAATAAATATCAACATAGGCATCTTTCCGTAAATCATTTTTTTCTGCACTCTGGTCTAGTGAATATAAAGTCGAATAAAACTAGTAGAACTTGAGCGATACAAGTGCAATATTGTCGCTAGAGCCTTATTTCTCTGCGGTCAACCTATTTGTTATTAATTTTTTTCACACCACATTTATCACAGCAGTTGAATTGCTAAATGACAATTATCACCTGCTGTAACAGCCGTCTCTAATCTAGGCTCTGGCATGCGAATACCTCTTTCCAGTAAGAGCAAGCTTTGCCCTTAAAGTGCGCTAAAGACGTGCAAATGCCACCCAAATGGGAAGCGCATAACTCCTACTTTAGACACTTACTAATCTCATCTGTGAACCAAGAAATAATTTTCTTGGTTCTACCTACGAACACTTATTTAAACTCATAAGACCACCATAAGTATAAACACTTATGCGGGATTTACTTTTGGTGATGTGAATACTAGAAAAATTTAAAGTCCCTAGATTTCAGCGTAACACAAGGAATCTAACTTTTTCGCCAACTTTTCTGCTAAATTAAAAATTTTCTCTTCTTGATCTTCAAAATCTTAGAAGATTATTCTCCCCTTAAAATTAATTAATGTGTAATCGGTGATGGGTAAGAAGGAAGAAACATTTTTAGGTTTGTTGTCAGCTTTACTTAATGTAGGTTCTGGAAAAAATTAATTTTTTCTTAATAAACGGCTTTTCTGACGTAGAGGAGTTAGCTATACTGTAATATATAAAGTATAAAAAATATCATTAAAATCAGAAATAATCTTGAGAAAGTTGCAAGTATTTTTTCTTGCTCAAGTCTTTCCTTGGGGCATGGAGCAATGGGAAAGATGAGTAAGAACAGGGAGATGGGTCGAAATTGTATATTTATTTATGCCCCATGCCCCATGCCCTATGTCCCATTCACAATTCCTTAAGGAAAACTTTGCGTAGGCACAGGGTTATCTTAAAATGATTATAAGGATATGTAAACTTTCGTAACTTAAGCCAGAGTCCGCCAGTCCATGACCCCAGCCACCTCCCTTTTTGCCCCTGTGGAAGCAGACCTGCAAATACTAGCAGACAACCTGAAACAGCTAGTTGCAAATAATGATCACCCCATCCTCCGTGCGGCGGCAGAACACCTATTCGGTGCTGGGGGAAAGCGCATCAGACCAGCAATTGTCCTACTGGTATCACGTGCGACAATGCTAGAAAAAGACATTACGCCGCGTCATCGGCGCTTAGCCGAGATTACAGAAATGATTCACACAGCAAGCTTAGTACATGACGATGTGGTAGACGAATCAGACATGCGGCGTGGCGTTCCCACTGTTCATAGTTTGTTTGGCAACCGCTTTGCTGTATTGGCCGGAGATTTTTTCTTTGCCCAATCTTCCTGGTATTTGGCTAACCTAAACAATTTGGACGTGGTGAAACTGCTATCGGAAGTGATTATGGATTTGGCAACTGGGGAGATCCTACAGGGACTCAACAGCTTTGACACAAGCATCTCCATGGAAACCTACCTCAAAAAGAGCTATTACAAAGCTGCTTCGATAATTGCCAATAGTTCTAAGGCTGCGGGGGTACTCAGCGAAGTCTCTCAAGAAACCGCCGAACATTTGTATGGCTATGGGCGTAATCTTGGTTTAGCCTTCCAAATTGTGGATGATATTTTAGACTTCACGAGTTCCACAGATACCTTGGGTAAGCCAGCTCTTTCAGACCTCAAAAGTGGCAATCTAACTGCGCCAGTTTTATTTGCTATGGAAGAAAAAGCCCAATTAGAAGTGCTGATTGAAAGAGAGTTTGCACAAGAAGACGACCTACAGCAAGCAATGGCGATGATTCAAGATAGTCAAGGTATCCCACGGGCGAGAGAATTAGCCGCAGGGCATGCTCAGGTAGCTGTTGAACATCTTGCGGATCTCCCACCCTCTGAATCGCGCCAAGCCTTGATTGACATGGCTGACTATGTGCTGAGTCGGCTCTATTGATTTTAGATTTTGGATTTTGGATTGAATCTAAAATCTAAAATCTAAAATTTTCTTAGGCGATATCAGGAGGTATCCAATTTTGCCCACTATTTTGTTGCAGCAGTTGCTGAAGTAGGTTTTGCATCTCGGTTCGCTTAATTTCGACTGTGTTGTTAGTCATGCCTGGAGTTTCAAAAAAAACTATACTATCTACGAGATCTAATGCCATCAATTGGAACAAAAGGTGAGTAACTGGAATAGGGGCTGCGATTACTTGAGGGTCAAGCCCAGCAGATAAACTTAATGAAACATCCTGTATGGTAGGAAAAGCATAAATCACACGCTTTTCTAACTCTGGATTAGCACGGTTGCTCAATGTAGTCAAAACCCAGCTTTCTGCCAAATTTTGGAGAATATAGTACTGGGGATAGCGTAACGATGAAGCGATCGCGCTGAGAGCAGGGGCCATTGCCGCGACAAGTTGTGGTGTAATACCATCTTTAGGTGCATTGTCAATCAGCAATTGAATTTGTGCTTTTAAATCCATAATTACCTGTTAACGGCTCCTAGGTATTGGCTATAACTTCTTTTGAGATGCGAATAATCAAACAAAGATTGGGAATCATAACATAAGCTAAGTCCCTAAAGCATAATTAAAATGCGTTTAGCTTATACGCAAAACCCTTAAATCTAATACCTAAAGTCACACAGGTTGTACAGTATGTTAGGGTCTTTTGAAAACCGAGACTATGAATTTAGCTGCAACCACCATTATTCAGGGAGTAAATGCTAGCGGCGTGGAGGCGATCTTTCAACTCCTGTTCAAGGAGCTTCAGCACTCAACCAAAGCTTCACAGCCGAATTGCCGTGATGTAGCAATGCGAATTGCCGCCGAAGTCTTCCGGATTTGTCATGAAAGCAAACGTATCCAAGCTGCCGGGACTGTAGAAAACTCTGCAATCTCACTAGCCCGACATCGGTTGCAACAGTGTCTCAGGTACTACGAGTTGGGATCGAATCGGGGCAGGGTAGAATTACACAGTACCCTAAGTGCGATTATTTATCGTTACATAAATCCTCCTCAGAGGCAATTGAGCTATCAAGGTCGGCTAGTCGTCATTGAAGATTTTCTCCAGAGTTTTTATCTGGAGGCATTGAACGCTTTCCGGCGGGAAAACCTACTGGGCGCCAGCTACAGTCCCAAGACTGTTTTGGAATTGGCAGAGTACATGGCATTTACCGAGCGCTATGGTAAGCGACGGATTCCCTTGCCTGGGCGTCAGCAGCAACTGATTATTTTGCGGGCGCAAACTTTCTCCCAACAGCAGCCTCCCGAAACCTGTGTAGACATAGAACAAGCGGCAGAAGGTAGTGGCAATGATGCTGATGGTTCCTGGGAAGATCCAGCAGTACAGCAATTGCGCTCGGCGATGGCGATGCAACCAGAGCCAGAACCTCAAGAAGACACGTTGCGCTCTGTAGTGATTACTGAATTGATGAATTACTTAGAGGAACGGCAACAATCAGACTGCGCTGATTATTTTGCATTGCGACTCCAGGATCTATCCGCACAAGAAATTGAATCAATTTTGGGTCTAACCCCTCGACAGCGAGATTACTTACAGCAGCGCTTCAAATATCACTTAATCCGATTTGCGTTGTTGCATCGCTGGGAGTTGGTTCACGAGTGGTTGGAAGCAGATTTGCAGATGAATTTGGGCTTGACTCCCCAGCAATGGGAAACATATACGGCTAAACTTGACGATAAACATCGGTCACTACTAGAGTTGAAGCAACAAAGACAACCAGATGAAAATATTGCCAAAATTTTAGGGTTGTCAATGGCACAACTTCAGAAAAGGTGGTTTAAAATTCTGGAACAAGCTTGGGAGATTCGGAACACCTTAGTATCCGGATCTAGTGCATCTACTCATGAATAGTGACTCAGAATCCTTACACCACCAGTTACTCGCTCGGTTTGTGACAAAATACGCCATAAACACAGAGCAGGTATCTGGTATGTTTAAGGATGTTGACGGGGGCAAAAATCCTCTCGACGAAGCCACCGCTTTCATAGATGGTGATCAAGAGTTGGGAGGGATACCCCAAACCTTTCAACTGGGAGAAATTCCTACTGTGCAACAACGTTTCCAAGCCGTCATTAAACGTCGGTTACAAGTCCAAATTCAAGACAACCCACCTTTATTCCCATGGGAAACACAATTAGTAGATTATCCAGAATACGTAGGCGAGCCAGCAATGGTATTGGTTCCTACATGGGGCTGGGCAGCACAGCAGTCTAGGCTAAATTTGCCCATTCCTTTACCGGAGAGAGTATTCCAGCAGTTGCTAGACAAATGTCAAGCCCTGCTTGGATCAACACTTCCGTTAGGTCCGAAATTAGTTCAGATAGTGGAGAGCTTTTTCCCTGACGATTCCCAGGGGCTAAACGACGTAGCAGGATTAGTGCTAAGACCTAATTTTCGCTCTGATAAAACCCAAGAGACTATGCCAAGTATCGAGGGAAGCTACTCAGATTTGCAGCCGCGTCAACAAATGGCTTTGTCAATGCTTGCGGCTAAACATCTGCTGGAGAATCTGACTCTGCCACTTTCTACTAAAAATCCAGTAGAAGAAAGGCAATGGTTGACAAGTGCAGGTGTTCTTACCCTTAAGGTAGAATACCAGTTTCGAGGTCAAGTCACAAAGCTGCGGGTTCAGGGTAACTTACCCACTAAAGGAATCATTAAGCTTCAAGGAGATACCTCCCAAGCAATGGCGCAGTCTACAGGTCCGGGATGCTTGAGTGTAGAATTACGCTGCACACAATTGAACCAGACTTATACACTGGAAGTTGAGCTAAAAGAAATAGACCAACAGCCATTGTTGTTTGTGATTGTTCCGACTATGTAGCGATCGCCAACCAAGAGCCATTCATGTCGGTAAAGACCGTTACTATGAGATGATTATCCTGGTTTTGAAACTTATCCTTTTTTTAAAACAGTGGTCATTAGGGCCTCTACGGAAAGCCGGTATGAGGGCAACAAATGCGAGTCAGGAAACCTGACTCGCATTGTTTCCGAGGCCTCTGTACGAGCATCGCTTTGTACATACACCCATCTGCTGCTTTATCATTAAATTTGTTAGTGGTTAGTGGTTAATGGTGAGCCAGTGCGTTGGTGAGACAGCGCTCTGGTGGAGGCATGGCGCCCCCTCTCACGGGGACTGGTGTGCATGGTTCCCCAGCCGCCGCGCAACTGGCGATCTTCTCATTCGGGGAGACGGAGCTTTTACTTCGGCGTCTTTGACAGGTAGTACAGGAATTATTCTGGCTCCTGACTACTTCTTGATCTATGTCTTTGGGTATATTTTGTGGAAACTAGGCTCAGAAACAGCTAAAAAAAGCGATTGTTATTTAAAAATAGAGGCGGACGTCAAATTAAGCGTTGTAACTGCAATTTTTTGAGGATAACATGAGAAATAGTTCCTTACAAGCTTTCAAGAGC
This sequence comes from uncultured Stigonema sp., assembly GCA_964657905.1. Taxonomy (GTDB): domain Bacteria; phylum Cyanobacteriota; class Cyanobacteriia; order Cyanobacteriales; family Nostocaceae; genus Stigonema. The sequence goes on along the minus strand of CAZZXJ010000071.1, from coordinate 3,110 downwards.
GCGTTTGGCGTCAGTTTTTTATGGACATTCAGTTAATCAACATCGGTTTCGGGAACATTGTGTCTGCCAACCGAGTGGTTGCCATTGTCAGTCCAGAGTCTGCCCCAATTAAGCGGATAATTACCGATGCACGGGATCGAGGTCAACTTGTTGACGCAACTTATGGTCGCCGTACTAGGGCTGTAATTATTACTGATTCAAGCCACGTTATTCTCTCAGCGATTCAGCCGGAAACGGTAGCGAATCGCTTTGTAATTTCCCGCGATCATCAAGTTGTAGATAATTAATTGGGGGTGAGTCAACAGCCCCACTTTTATTTATATCGTATCAGTAGTAATATGTAAATTAGACAACTTTTTTTGTTACCCCTACTACAAAATTTGTTAGTCAGTAGTTATTTTGTGTATTAACACATTATTACTAATGACTAATCAATAATGTCTATTGGTTAATTTACAGATTGAGCGGATGATGCGAGTTTTATCCCTAGAAAGTGGTGCTACTACTAAAGAATACCCATATCCAGGCAAGCTGATTATTTTCACAGGTCCTAGTGGAGTGGGCAAAGGCTCTTTAATGCGATCGCTCTTGCAGCGTCATCCAGAACTATATTATTCTGTATCAGTGACGACTCGTCCTCCCCGTCCGGGAGAAATCGATGGCAAAGATTATTACTTTATCAGCCGCAGCAAGTTTGAACAATTGGTGCGATCAGGTGAATTCCTGGAGTGGGCAGAATTTGCTCTTAACTATTACGGCACTCCCCGTGAAGGAGTGGAAAAACAAATTCGCTCTGGAAAGTCGGTGGTGCTGGAAATTGACCTAGAAGGGGCACGCCAAATTCGTGCAACATTTCCTAGTACCCTCAGCATTTTTATTCTGCCCCCTTCTTTCCAGGAATTGGAGAACCGGATACGTGGTCGCGCCTCGGACTCTGAAGAAGCGATCACCCGTCGTTTGCGCCGCGCCCAAGAAGAAATTCATGCTGCCGATGAATTTGATATTCAAATCGTTAATGACGATTTTGAAGTTGCTCTCAATTCTATAGAAACAGTTTTGTTTGGATGACAGGTTATCATTTGTCCTTGGGAGTCAGCAATCAGTTCTGATCAGTGTTTCCGTAGGTATATTCTACGGTAGGGTTTCCCAAGCCCAGGGTAAGAGCGTTCATTTGTCATTTGTCAAAAACCAATCACAAATGACTAAAAACTCACAAAGGATACAAAGAAAAAGCTATACCTTTCCTTTGTATCCTTTATATATTTGTCATTTATCATTTGTCCTTTAT
>CAZZXJ010000071.1:0-1812 GCA_964657905.1 uncultured Stigonema sp. | reverse complement strand
ATGACTAATGACTAATAACTTAATTAACCAACCAAACCTTGAACTAGTTGCAGATTGCTGGCTACAAAGTAAGCGACTACAGCACCGCCAATTCCACCGATTAAGAAAGCACTGGCAAAGTTGTTCCAGCCTTCTGGGGATTGAAAAGCATCAGGAGGGTTGGGTACAGTGACAGTAGCGACTGGTTTGGCAGGATTGCTATTGGCATATAAGGATAAAGTACCAGTCAAAATCACAACTAAGCCCAAAGTTGCTAATAACCCGGCTAAGTTGGCATTATCTGTATCCCGCAGGGGACCCAATCTGGCGAAAGGACCAAATATCCAGTAACCATGAGCCATACCAATTTCTAACCCTCTTCTGAAAGGAGTTATTCCTGGGCGATAGGCTGGCAAGCCATTAATGAACGATTTGGCTAGGGGAGAAGCATTAATTGGCGTTTCCAAGTTTCCTCGCTGCGGATCGCGCCATTCTGGAAAGATAACCTCTTGATTTCTAGGATCGCTAGGACGATTTTTTGATGTATCTATAGCTTGTGCCATATTTTATGTTTGCCTCTAAATAAAGTGGTGGCAGTATTTATATTAATAATAATTGACGCAAAATATCATTTTTACTAGTGAAGTTTAGAAAAATTAATTTAGCTGTTATAAAAAGATAAAACTCGCACACTTTATACAGCATAACGAGTTTAAAAGTCAAGTTATAAGTTGGGCTTTGTTAGTGGTTGGTGGTTAGTTGTTAGTAGAAAAATCTACTAACAACTCACAACTAACCACTAACAATCTTATATTTATGGCAGCGGATGGAAAAGTAGGTCGGGGAACCAGTAGTTAATTAGAATTAACAGAACGGCAGTTAAAGACAAATTGACGAATAACAAAACAGGTGCCAGAGAAAGGTATTTAACGAAATTGTTTTGCTGCGACATGAATGATTCTCCAAATAAGTTAATTGTTAATTGTTAGTAGTTAGTGGTCAAAAATACTCACTAATCACTGTACGGGCGAACGGCCGTTCGCCCCTACTAACAAATCATTACTAGCGTGGCGAAATGGGGATTTCTTCATCCTTGGCTGTTAATTCGCCAGACAGAAATTCTTTCAAGGCTGCTACGGGCCAAGTAAAGCCTGAGAGAATGATTGGCAGCGCCTTCGGCACTTCAATGATAACTTCCTTGAGTTCCACATCACCGCCTTCTTTCTTGATGGCTTGTAGATAGGCGCGACCTACCCAACCAATCCAACCTGCAATGTAGAGGAAGATAATGCTGGGAATTAAGAAGTCACCAGCATGAGCAAGATTACCATCCACAATCAAATGAGGTAGACCTTCAGGACCGCACAGCGCTTCAGAATAACGCTCAAACCGTTTTCTCCCAGACTCGGGGTCGGAAGTAGTATTACGGGCAGTTTCTATCCTTTCCTGAAATGCAGGAGATTCGCTGCAAGGTACAAGGTCAGCGCCTACCGCTTTAGCAGACGGGGCAAAATTGAACCAAAGACAAATCGCTAAAATTAGAGCAAACAAGTTTTGCATGGAATTGTTTCCTTTTATGACGAACCAAAAATTTTTGTACAAAACGAAGCGGCTTGTACAAGATTCGACTTTATGAAAGTCAAATACACGCTGAAATTAGGTTTAACTAGGATTTTACCAGATTTTAATCTGACACATTTGCCTATATTTCCTATTATTTAAGCGTGTTTTTAGTATAGGGAAATCATACTCTTGCCCGTGTACCGAGTAAAGTTTTAGTCAATAAAAGTTAAAGTTTCGCAAAACTTGGCATGGGGCATGGGGCATGGGGAA
>CAZZXJ010000070.1:11523-16427 GCA_964657905.1 uncultured Stigonema sp. | reverse complement strand
ACCCGCGCAACGCACTGGCTTGTCTTGGCGGTTCGTTAAATAGGTAATCTTCGGGCGGGACAGGAGTAGTTAGTAGTTAGTGGTTATTGGAAAAACAACCAACATTTAATGCTTGATGAATTTGATTTAATAAGTCTTCCATTGATATTGAGCGAGGCAAAATTTCCTTCGCGATCGCACTCGCAACAGTTTCTATAGATTCCACTGCATTATTTTTATCTTGTGTCTGTTTTTGGGAAATGTGAGGCGGTTCTATCTCTGCCGGGTTTAATCGCCGGTCGAGGACCAAAACGGGTGGCAAATTGAAAGGCAATTGCCCTAATACTTTGAGTGCTGAATACACCTCTTTTTGGACAGTGGACTCTCCTAGGCAAATCAGCAGTAGGTCAACGCTTTGGTGACGAATTTGTTGTAGTAGTTCTGCCCAAGACCGACCCATCACTGCTTTCAATCCAGCAGTTTGCAGGTACTGAATTAAAGCTTGGAACCACTCAGACCCACGAGAAATAGTCAGAGGTTTTAACCCCAAGAAAGGAGAAGGGGTATTCATTTCAGCAGTGTCACTCCTTGGTGAGGAGTTGTTTTCTGACCGATAACCCCTCACCTGCAAATGCCTGACCTCTGGTAAATCCGGTAGCATGGCAAAATCCACCACGAAGATGCTAGGTGGGCAGCATACACCAGCTGCAATTTGCAGCACCGATAATAAGGCATCTGTTTTCCTGTTGCCAATTCTCTGGTCATTACCAAATGGTGTTAATAAGCAAGGAAACACAGAGAGATTAGCTATCTGAGAAGCTGCGCTCGTTGTTGCCACATCGCAGGTAACAAGGGGTAAAGCTGCCAAACGGGGGTAATCACTGAGTTTTTGCAGGTAAGTTCCGGCTACGGGCATTTCTGCATCTAGCAAAACTACATCAAAATGCCAAAATCGAGCCAAAAGTTCTGCTTGATCTAAGTCATCCACTTCTACAATCCGGTGGTTTTGTAGTGACAGCGAATGTATAGATTCCCACTCAGGATCAACTAACCTGAGAATTCGCAGTGGAGTTTTAGTAGAGATGGTTTCACTACCGTCTAACTTTTGCTGCTGTTCTGGTGTAGCACATAAATTTTCTAGCAGTGGTGTCAACACCTGATGCTGTACTGGCAAACTCAAGAAACCTTCTGCTCGGTTGGCAATTGCTTGCTGCTTTTCGGCTCTTGTTGCCGTTACAACTACAGGAATGTGACGAGTTGCCGCATCCGATTTCAGTAAGGTCAGCACATCCCAACCTGACAACAACGGGAGCAAAGGATTCAGGAATATAGCTTTGGGTTGCAAGCGACGGGCTTTTTCTAATGCCTCACATCCCGACCGAGCAATCACCACCCGATATCCTAAATATGTTAGCTGCTCAGTCAAATCTTCAATGTATCGGGCTACCGCCTCCACAACCAACACTAAGCTGTTGTGATGAGTATGTCCGGTAGATACAGGGGCAGAATTGGACTCGGGATCACAAGACTTGGAGCGGGGGAGATCAGGGGAGTTCTCCTTTTCCTGGTCTTGTTTAGGGACGACACTTTCCTCAATAGAAGGTAGACCCGATATCAGGTTTGGGAAGCGACTGGCGTGCATTTGTCCGTTGGGGTTTTCCACGCCAGTCCGCAAGGGCGGGGGAACCGACCCAGGCGGCTGGATCACGTGGAGGCAAGTGGCGTCGTGTCGTCCTGTTGGTTCTCCATCGTCGGGAAACCCTGCACCGCCTCCTCCCTTTGTTTCCAAGTCTTGTTGTCCCCATCTGATGCCAGTCGCCTCAATGGGACGGACAGGTGCTGTAGGCGAGCCGGGGAAAGCAGGAGGAGAGCCACTCAGCAGTACGTCCGAGTGTCTCCCCGAAATTGGCAAAGGAGGTTTCGCGGATTGCGACTTCTCTTGTTTCAAAGAAACTGCGGTGCTGCTGGGGGGTCTCCCTGCGTAGGGAACTGGCGAGTCCAGTCCTGAAGGGGACTTGGGTAACGTAAGCGTTGCGTTAGCGCGTACTCGCTCCTCGGAACGAGCGTCACCCGCAGGGTGAGCGCCGCTCAGACTACTCTGCACACGGTGCTGGCTCCCCATGTCTCCTGCTCTCTTATGGGGAGGACTGGGTGGTAAAAGTAGTGTAAACTGGCTGCCTTTGCCTTCCCGAGATATGAAGCTAACATCGCCACCATGAAGGCGAGCCAAGGCTCTAGTTAAAACAAGCCCCAGACCTGTGCCTTCATGTTGGCGGGTCAGGGGATTTTCCAGTTGTTGGAATTTTTGAAATATGAGATGCTGCTGGTGTTCGGGAATACCAATACCTGTATCCCAGACTGTAAAAGTAATCCAACCTTGCCAACGATTTACCCACAGCCCAATTTCACCACCTGTTTCGGTAAACTTGAAGGCATTGGAAAGTAGGTGTACCAGCATCTGGCGTAAGCGCAACTCATCTGCCACGAGTTCCTCTAAGCCTGGTTCAATTGAGATGGTAAATTGATGATCTCGTAAAGGTGATGCTTGCGTTTTGCGAAGATGTGTTGCTTTGCTGCTTTCTCTGTGGATAGTTTTTGCTTCCGATATGGCGCGATCGCACACAGCGCGAATTTTGACGTCGCAGAGCGTTAGTTCCATCTGCCCCGTTTCCATGCGGGTTAAATCCAAAATGTCATTGACCACACTCATCAGGTGGCGTCCACTTTGATGAATAAGTCCCGCATAACGGGCTTGACGCTCGTTTAGTTCGCCCAACTGCTGATCTACTAGCAACCGAGATAAACCTAAAACAGCCGTCAAGGGCGTTTTCAGTTCATGACTAATACAAGCTAAAAACTCATCCTTTAACCGATTTAGTTGAATCAGATCGGCATTCTTTGCCGCCAATTCCTTGCAAAGCTGTTGCTGTTCAGTAACGTCAGTAGCTAGCATTAGCCACAGGTCAGTGCTGAGTGGAAGCTCTGAGTGAGGACTGAGAATTTCCAAATCAGGACTATGTAAGGGAATTTTGACAAATTGCCAGACTCGCTCCTGACCATTTTGCACTTCAACAACGCAGGTACAAGTACCAAGCTGGCTATCTAAAAAGCATCGACTTGCTCCCGCCGCTTCTGGGATCTGTTGATGGTTTTTTGCCCAATCCGATTTTGAACGATGTGGTAAGCCGAGTTGGGGTTTGTGTTGAGAATGTTTGGACTGCTCTTCGCTGTTAGCAAGAGCGCCGCTGCCATTATAATAAACCGGAGGCGAGTTGGTTGCAGTTGACAGCATTGCCTGCACCTGTTGTCTCACCCCTTCTGGATCTTTCAATGCTCCCAATTGCTGCCACCAAGCTGGATTTTGCGTCACCACCTCTCCAGTACTTGTTTGCAACATTAAAGGCCAAGGTAGTCGTTCCAGTAACTGTACTAATGCCTTGTCTACCATTGGCTGGCAAACTCTATCCTGCCGTTCGTCCGCCTGATTTTTCCCAACAGTTGTACCAGTAGACGACCGATGAGGCGCTTTCCTGAAAGCTGGTGCAGAATTGTTCTGGGAACTAATTTCCAATTTCTGCCTAGCTACAAATTGTAACAAGCGCCTGCTATCTACAAGCCCCAAAAATTTGCCATCCTTGTCAATGAGTGCCCAATCTAAGTTTGTGTTTGTTTGGGTTTGTTGGTCACCCAAAAACGCGCCAAACTGCTCAACACCATCAGAAGCTGGTAATGTCTGTATCGGCTGAATCAGAGCGAGACCCAACGTTGCGACGGGCTGTTGTAAATCTAAATAATTAAAATATTGGTCATCTTTGACTGCGGCGGCTAGCAATTGTGATCCCAAACGGGCTGAGTACAGCAACCCTATTGGGCATTGCTGCTGATTCAGTACCATCAGGCGATCGCACTGCTCTTGCTCAAAAATCTCCAGCACAATTGCCAGAGTAGTTGTTTCTACGCAACTGGGTACGGTTGCAATAAAGTCATAAAGCGGGTACTTTAGCATTGACATAAGGCAATGGGGTCATTCCTCAAAGGAAGTGCGTGCTGTAGATAGCACCTAGCTGCAAAAGGCGCAACGGTGTTTCCAACTGAAGCAATATCCTCCATGAAGATTGAAATCAGCGATTCTTGTTACCAGTTCAACGCCTTTGAAACAATAAGCTTAGCTCTCACGAGGGAAGCTTGTTGCCACCAGTCGTCACGACAGCATTTGTCTATGCCGCACTCTTAGGCGCGAGAAACAATGCTCACGCTTCGTCCTCAGGCGTGTTGAAACTTCTCATCCATAGCGACAGCTAAAACAATTATGGCTTCAAAGATTCGCTTTAGAATCTTTAGGAATTATAATGATTTAGAATGCGACAATCGTTTATATTTGTTTAAGTATCTTATCAAGGAGTGCAATAAGAGAATCTGTATTCAGGTAGATATGAAAATACGCGACTTATGCAGTTGCAACTACACCACGGATACTTGATTGCGGCGGCTGGTGTTAATGGAAGTTTCCGACTCTACAAATTAACGCCTGCTGAATAACCTGATCTCGTCCTACAACTTGATGATTGCAACAGATTGTCAGAGTGCCAACACTATTAAGAACAGAGCAAGCCCTTTAGGTAGCACGGCTTTGTTTACTGCACATCAAGTCTTACAGTGGAAGTGCCTCCCATGTTATCACCCCATCAGTCTTAGTCAGGGTGAGCTAGGAGAGACTAAATAAGATGATGTTATTACCCATGGCAATTATTTAACAAAATGTTAAAAAAGTCTTAACAGAAGTCAGGAGTCAGGAGAGTTGCAGCCATAAGGGTATGCAGTTTTAATATTGAACAGATGAGAGAGGGCTTGTACCACTTTTTCCGCCACCAGTCGTACACAATTCCATCTTTCTTCTGACTCCTGACTCCTGACTCCTGGCTTCT
>CAZZXJ010000070.1:0-11513 GCA_964657905.1 uncultured Stigonema sp. | reverse complement strand
CTTTCTTAAATATTTTCTTGCAGTTAACTGCGCTAGGAAGAGATTACCAGTTTTTTCAGCAAATGACGAGAGCCGAAGAGCAGGCATTGTTGCAGCAAATCAAATCAGACTACCGTAAGATACTTATAAATTACTTTACCACAGACAAAACACTGAAAGAAAAAATTGATAAATTCATCAATGCATTATTTTGTGCTAATATTCCTGTGCCGCAAATTCTAGAAATTCATATGGAACTTATTGACGAATTTTCCAAACAGCTAAAATTGGAAGGAAGAAGTGACGAAGCATTACTTGATTACCGCTTGACTTTGATCGATATACTGGCTCACCTATGCGAACTATATCGATGTTCGATTCCCAAATAGGTAGAGTGTATTGAAGTGAGATCTTCAACAGTCCTTCAGAAATAACCAAACAAGCTATCATCTGTCAGCTATCAACTTTAATTTTTAATTTTTAATTCCCCTCAGCGGTACTAGCTTTAGACATGGGGTAAGCTGATAGCTGACCGCTAACTGCTGAGAGCTTCTGTAGTTCAATGCTTTTTGCATAGCCTGTACCTATGATGAATAATCTAAGAAAGACATATGTTCTTAAGCTTTATGTAGCAGGTAACACCTCTAACTCAGTACGGGCATTAAAAACACTCAAAAACATTCTAGAGGAGGAGTTTCAAGGCATTTATGCTTTAAAAGTCATCGACGTACTGAAAAACCCCCAACTGGCAGAAGAAGATAAAATATTAGCCACGCCGACACTAGCTAAAATTTTGCCTCTACCCGTGCGCAAAATTATTGGGGATCTTTCAGACAGAGAAAGAGTGTTGATTGGATTAGATTTGCTGTATGAAGAACTGATTGAAGGAGAAACATTTGAAGAATAGACTTATTAAACATAAAATATTGATGAAAAATATTATGAATAAATTAACTGGGTTGTAAGTAGGTAGGCACAATAAAAAAACCTATGTTAAGTTCTGTTAAGAGGCTTGAAGCCTACTAACAACTAACAAGCATTCTCCTGTGGTCGCCGCTGCGCGAGTATGCACTAACGCTAACGCCAGTCGCCTACGGAGTGAGACCCTCCGGAGAGCGCTGGCTCACTAACCACTAACAGCCCTAACATATAGTTGTGTTTATTTAAGCCGACTTACTTAATCCCTGTTTGTAAGTTTTAAACAAACAATGAGTGAAAAAGACCAACTAGCGCAACATAGCACACCAGTACTTGGATGTGTAGAAAAAATTCGCACAATGATAGAGGGCTTTGACGATATTAGTCATGGTGGATTACCTCTTGGTCGAACAACCTTAGTAAGCGGTACTTCTGGGACTGGCAAAACTTTATTTTCTCTGGAGTTTCTTTATAACGGTATTAGCCACTTTAATGACCCGGGAGTATTTGTTACCTTTGAAGAATCTCCAACTGATATTATTAGAAATGCCTGGAGTTTTGGTTGGGATTTGCAACGCTTAATTGATGAAGGTAAGTTATTTATTCTTGATGCTAGTCCCGATCCAGAAGGACAAGATGTAGTAGGTAACTTCGATCTTTCTGCATTGATTGAGCGCCTGCAATACGCAATTGGTAAATACAAGGCAAAACGGGTTTCTATTGACTCTATAACAGCAGTATTTCAGCAGTATGACGCTATGGGAGTTGTGCGACGAGAAATTTTTCGTCTCGTTGCGCGTCTCAAACTATTAAATGTCACAACCATAATTACCACAGAACGCACGGAAGAATATGGACCTGTTGCCTGTTTTGGGGTAGAAGAATTTGTTTCCGATAATGTAGTGATTATCCGCAACGTTTTAGAAGGAGAACGCCGCCGTCGTACATCTGAAATCCTCAAGTTGCGTGGCACGACACATATGAAAGGCGAATATCCTTTTACAATTACCAATGCAGGAATCAACATTTTCCCATTAGGGGCAATGCGCTTGACTCAGCGGTCTTCTAACGTGCGAGTATCTTCTGGAGTCAAAACGTTGGATCAGATGTGTGGTGGTGGTTTCTTTAAAGATTCGATTATTTTGGTGACAGGAGCCACTGGTACTGGTAAAACCTTATTAGTCAGCAAGTTTTTGCAAGATGGCTGCATCAATGGTGAGCGCTCAATACTGTTTGCTTACGAAGAGTCACGGGCTCAACTGTCTCGCAATGCTTTCTCGTGGGGAATTAATTTTGAGGAATTAGAACGTCTTGGTTTGCTGAAAATAATTTGTACCTATCCCGAATCCACAGGCTTAGAAGATCATCTACAAATTATTAAGTCAGAAATTGCTGAATTTAAGCCATCTCGTATTGCCATTGATTCTCTTAGTGCGCTAGCGCGAGGAGTGAGCAATAATGCATTTCGACAGTTTGTCATTGGTGTTACTGGTTACGCAAAGCAGGAGGAAATTACAGGCTTTTTTACTAACACAACTGAGCAATTTATGGGTTCGCATTCAATTACTGACTCCCATATTTCCACCATTACTGACACAATTATCATGTTGCAGTATGTGGAAATTCGTGGGGAAATGGCGCGGGCAATTAATGTATTCAAAATGAGGGGTTCTTGGCATGATAAGGGTATCCGCGAGTACAATATTACTGCCGACGGTCCCGAAATTAAAGATTCTTTCCGTAACTACGAACGCATTGTCAGTGGTGCACCCACTCGCGTTAGTATTGATGAAAAGACAGAACTTTCTCGCATCGTGAAGAGTTTTCAAGAGAAACAGAGTTCTGATTCGTGACCTACTTTGATCGCCAACCTATTGATAAAAAGGAGGCTTTGGGCAAACAAACCACAATTGAGAACGTGAGCTATTCGGTGATGAGAAAAAATCAGCGGCTGATTATGATCGAGATTATCCCATGCTTGTTGAGCATAAAACCGCCTCCTTGGGTAAACAGTGACGCAAAATTTGTTGCCAAAACAGCAGCAGCGTTACCCGTTGCCACTCTAAACTACCGTTGTATCTTTAAAATTTCGCCGATTTTTCAAATTTTCATAATTTATTATGGCTCAGTGTATAGGCAACTGTCGTCCTGGTAATGTGTAGCCTAGTACTTACATATTAGCTCCTATCCCAAAAGGGATGGTAAAAAATACTAGTGATTTGATTCACTTGATTTCGTGTGAGGGGATGCGGTGAAAGGACAGCAATTATTCCATAGCTTCTTACCGGGTGTGACAGCAGCGGTATTAACAACTCAGCCTAGTTGGGCTCAAACTATAGATGTAGGCAGGGTGGGTCTTTTTGCCCCTCCTAATGTCTCAACTGCTACCTATAGCGGAAACTTAGTTGCCAACGATATAAAGGCGCAACTACCTACTGTTACTCCTACAGGCATGACTAATGTGAGTCTGAAGCCTGTGAGTAGTAACAGTATTGGGGTAGTAATGACTGAAAAGACTGGTGTGCCAATAGGACCAATAGGACAAATAAATAGGAATGATCAAGGTGTGCTTTTCAGCTTGACACCTACAGAAGGATATTCCCAGCAGCCAGATCAGAATGCTTCTGCTTCAAGCCAACAAAAACAGACTAAACGAGCAATTGGGCAAAAATCACAGAATCTAGTCGTTCCTCTTTCTACTTCAAAACCCACTTTTTCATTGTTGGCGTCTGCAAATCAGAAAAATTCAGACACTCAGTTACCGACAGTCTCACAGATGCCAGCAAGGGGTGCAGGAGCAGCAGAGCTTTTACACCCTCCACAACAAAATACCACTTCTGGAAATTGGGTGGCGCAGGCAAATACCCCAACTCCCAGAGTACCACCCGCTAACCTAGCTCCCACTACACCAGTAACGCCTGGAACAGTACCTACCAGACCGACACCAAGTTCCACACCTGGTTCCACAATCAATCCTCAAGTGCCAACAACAACGGCGCCGGCACCTACTAACTCAACTCCCATAGTTCCGACGACAAAACCTGCACCTGCGGGTTCTTCCGTGCAAGTGCCTGGTTATCTCAACGGCAACCCAAATCCCTTACAATTTCCTACTAAAACAGAGGAAGTGAGAATTCGGGGAACTCAGCCGATTACTTTGGCACAAGCTTTGGAACTTGCACGACGCAACAATCAGGATCTACAGGTGGCGTTACTGACTTTAGAACGCCAGAAATATGTTGTGCGGCAGGCACAAGCTGCTTTGTTTCCCTCTGCTAGTCTGAGTGCTCAGGTTGCTCGTAGTCGGAGTGCTCAGCAGCAGCAAGCTGCCAACGGACAGCTGATTAATTCTCCAGCCTATTCGGCCTTCACTGGTACCGCGCAAGTAAATTATAATCTTTATACTTCCGGACAACGGCGCGCTAACATTGGACAGGCTGAGCAACAGCTACGCTATTATGAATTGGATGTTGATCGGATTTCTGAGGATCTGCGTCTGAATGTCACCACTGACTACTACAATCTCCAAAATGCAGATCAACAAGTACGCATTTACCAGGCTTCTGTGCTTAACTACCAAGCGAGTTTGAAGGATGCACTAGCTTTAGAACGAGCTGGGGTTGGTACGCGGTTCGATGTCTTGCAGGCTCAGGTGAATTTAGCAAATGCCCAACAACAGTTGACTAATGCTCAGGCACAGCAGCGAATTGTCCGTCGTCAATTCGCACAGTTGTTGAATTTGACACAGTCGGTTGATGTCAGTGCGGCAGACCCTGTGCAATTAGCAGGTCTTTGGAACCAGACGCTTGAGGAAAGTATTGTGCAAGCTTTTCAAAACCGTCCGGAACTGCAACAATACATAGCGCAAAGCAATTCTAGTGAGCTACGGCGACGAGCGGATCTTGCGCAGCTCGGTCCTGTAATTAGTTTGATTGGCAGCTACAACCTGCAAGAAGTTTTCAATCAACAAGACGCCCTCGGTAATAACATCGGTCTTAACGATGGTTATTCCCTAGGAGTTCAGGCAACTCTAAATTTGTACGATGGCGGAGCTGCAAAAGCGGAGGCAGATCAGGAGAGAATTAATATTCGGATCGCTAACTCCGGATTTACTACCCAGCGCAACACAATCCGTGAGCAAGTAGAACAGGCCTATTTTAACTTGCAATCCAATTTGGTGAATGTTCAAACCTCTACTACTGCTTTAGAAGAGGCTAGGGAGTCTTTGCGTTTAGCAAGGCTAAGATTCCAAGCTGGTGTGGGCACTCAAACCGACGTTATTAACCAAGAAGCATTCCTTACCAACGCTGAAGGTAATCGCGTCACTGCTATTTTGGGTTACAACCTCGCGCTGGCTCAGCTACAACGGTATGTTACTTCAAGGGGAATACGCTAAATTAGTCATTAGTCATTAGTTATTAGTCATTTGTTAGCTATGAAAAACACACAGTTAACAAATGACACAGGACTAATGACTACTGACTACTGCTATATTTTTCACTTGCAAAATACATCATGTTTAGCGTAGTATAAAATATACATACGTGTCATTGTTTTCCCTAAACAATAGAATTTGTTGCTATCCCCCTTTCAGACTCCCCGTCGGTTGGAGAAAAAAGAGGTTTTGCTAACGCGGACTTTAGAAAGTAGACTTTTGATTATACGAGAGTCAAAATTGGAATAACATAGCTGAGTGGTTAATCCCTTGGCTAGTAGACAAACAAATCATGACAGAAGTTACACCGAAAGAAATTGCACAGTTTCGCTCTCAATTGGCAGAAGATTCCAGAGCTATGGAAGTACTGGATTTAATTGAGGATTGTGAGGGAGATTTAGAAGATGCAGCGATGACTTTAGCCATTCGGGCTGGACAAGAACCAGAAATAGCAAATTCAGAGTGGTTAGCTGCTTTAGCTAGAAAGTGGCGTGCTACCATTTGTCAACAAGAATTTCGGGACGACTTGCTTAATAGCTCAGTTACGGGGATGATGGAACACTTAAAAAGTATTCCGGCTTTTCCTAATATTCTGGCAACACCAGTTTTAATATATGTCTTGAAGCAAGGCGTCAACAATTTTTGTGAGCCTTTGGATGAGGTGAGGATTCCTGACACTTAGCCAAGAGCGAGAACACGGGCTTTTAGGCAAGACAAGCGCTCCCACACACAGTCTCCTGATCTTCAAGTCATTACTCTCCACTCCCTATTCTGATAATCTGAATTTAGGGACAAGATTGATTCAACAAGCACTGATACCTTTTTTATTAAAGCAACTTCTATCAAAAGACTATACATTTTATCAATGAATTACATTATTGCCGTATTACCAGACCGCATCCAAGCAGAAGCTGCTTATGTAGCTTTAGAGAAAGAAGGCATAAAAGGTACAATTTTGGGTAAAGGGTATAAAACGGCTGACGAGTTCGGTTTGATTGATCCTAACGAACAAGCCTTGAAGCAAACCCGGTTAATGGCTTTTTGGCTAGTGCCATTTGGATTTATTGCTGGTGTTACTTTCAGCATCCAGACTGATTTGGATACCTTTGCCTGGGCAGGTGAAATTGGAAATCACATTATTGGGGGGCTGTTGGGTGCTGTTGGTGGTGCTATGGGTAGTGTGTTTGTCAGTGGTGGAGTCGGCGCCCTTGTTGGTAGTGATGACGCTTTACCCTACCGCAACCGCTTGAATGCTGGTAAATACTTAGTTGTGGTTGAGGGTTCTGAAACTCTCACCTCTAAAGCAACTCGCCTCTTACGTCGGTTTGACCCAGAAAATATTCAGAATGTGGCTAATAGCTAATGGCTAATTGCTAATGGTAACAATTGACAATTAGCAATTAACAACCAACAACCAACAACTAACAACTAACATTTTGATAATGCTGCCACGGGAAGAACTTTTAAAAGGTGTTGAAAATCGAGATAGTGTAGCGCGTGTCATTGACCAGGCTGAGCAAGCAATCAAAACTTGGGAAGTTGTTTTTACGGATTTTCTGTCTCCACCAGAGTCGGCGGAAATTCAGATCAGCTTCAGCCGTTTAACAGAGGTGCAATTGGTGGCGTGGGGTGGATATCCGCAAGCTGAACGCCAAAGAATAGCGATCGCCCGTTCCGAAATGCCCCTAGATCAATCCCAAGTCGCCGTTACCGCCTTGGATATTGCCGGAAATTTCCTCTTTGACACCGCCACTCACCGCGACTTTTTAGGCGCAATGCTGGGAACTGGTATTATCCGCGAAAAAACGGGGGACGTTATTGTCTTGGGCGAACGTGGGGCGCAAGCAATTGTTGTGCCTGAGTTGGCGGAATTTTTGGAGATAAATCTCCAACAAGTGCGATCAGTGCCGGTAAAAACCCAACGAATTGATTTAAGCGAGTTAAAAGTTCGGGAACCGAAGAAGAAAGAATTAACCACTGTAGAAGCTTCTTTGCGCTTGGATGCGATCGCCTCTGCTGGTTTTGGTATGTCCCGCAGCAAAATGGTTGATTTAATTGACGCTGGTGATGTCCGCGTCAACTGGAAGGAAATTACCCAAGCCAGTTCTCAGATGAAATCAGGCGACTTAATTGCCATTCGCGGTAAGGGACGTTTAGAAGTTGGGGAAATCGCCGTTACAAAAAAAGACCGTTACCGCATTCAATTGACAAGATATATGTAAAGAATGGGGCATGCCCTATGCCTTAAACTGTTTTTCCAAAAAATACAGCATAGTTTTTCGGGGAATGAACCGAGATAATCTGCTGACGAAGTGAGTGCTAATGCCGCCAATGACAACCATTGAATCCCCCCTTTCCAAAGATTGCAGGGATTTGCGCACCACTTGGTTTGAAGTCGTATTTGTTTTACCTGCAAGCACTGGGGGGAAATTAGCTTCTGTAAAAAAGTTGGTTTCAACTGGTCCTGGGCAAACAACTAGTACGCGCACGCCATAGTTACGATTTTCTGCCCATAGTGCTTGACTAAAACTGACAATAAACGCTTTACTGGCAGCATAAACAGAAAGGTAAGGCATCGGTTGAAATGCGGTGAGGGAGGATACATTGATAATGCTTCCAGAAGCACGTTGCCGCATTTCTGGCAAAAATTTATGAGTTAAATCCACTAATGTCAGAACGTTTAATTGCACAATCTTGACGTGCCGTTCTCCGTCCCGTTCGGCAAAGTCGCCATAGTCTCCAAAGCCAGCATTATTGATTAACAAGTCAATGGTCAATCCTTTGGCTTTAGTAGTATCATAAATCACTTGAGCAGAGGCCGATTCTGTGAGATCTTTAACTATAATGTCTACTTGAATTTTGTATTGCTCTTGTAGTTGTTCGGCTAATTGGTTCAGTTTCTCTTCTGAACGAGAGACAAGAACGAGATTTGTATTGCGTGCAGCTAGTTCCTCAGCAAAGGCTTTACCAATACCACCAGAGGCACCAGTAATTAAAGCAGTTGACATTCTAGGTTCTAAGATTGTTTCTTTAATCAGCTTATAGATATTAATGATCTTAACAAGAGTTGCTAGAAGTTTTAACCGCGAGAGAGCTATGTACTAGAAATAATAAACAACTAGTAATACTTTATGTGATTTTACGTACTAAGCATGGAAATAAAATCAGCATTTACCGAGAGTAATTTATATCCTCTATGAAGAATCGCAGAACCTGTGTTGTTCCATTTGCCTGTGGGAATAATTAAACCAGTTGCTGGTGATCTTCTATGGCATTTTTGGACAATTTTACAGGAAAAATTCTGCGGAAAAAACCCCACAACAGTGGGATAAACCCATATATCAAAAGCCAACAACCTATAGTACTGAAGCCTTCAGCACCATCACAGCCCAAAAATCTTGCGCAACTAGAACAAGAAATAGAGGCACAGACACAGGTGGGGACATACCGCTACAAAGGGGGTGGAAAAGCCAAGTCGGGTATAGGCAGTAAAATTATCTGGGCAGCAATACTTATCAGCGTTCCCGTTGGTGTGGTTTGGGTGGCAAACCTGCCTTACCCAGTGATTCGTCGTCCTGTAGCGCAAAATGCTCCAATTTTGCTGCTACCGAGCTATATGAGCATGGATTCACACTATCGGCAAGCGATCGCAGCAGTTGAACAAGCTGAACAATTAATTGAAAAAGCCACTAGTCCAGCAGACTTGGAACTGGGTGAGGTGAAGGTAAAGCAGGCGCAACAACATCTGGATACCCTGCCGATTTGGCTTTTAAACGATTGGTCAGGATACAACTATTGGTGGTACGATTCGCGGTTTAGCATTTACGGAGTTAATGCCGCCCGTACTAAAGCTGGGCAGTTAGAAGCCAAGGTGTTTCAAGAAAAGAATGCTCAAACTTTGCTTACAGACAGCGAACAAGTACTCAATAGAGCCAAACAGCAATATCAACAGGCATCAACTATCACAGATAAACAGGCTGCGATCGCCGCTCTTGCTTCAGCGCTCAATCAGTTGGAGCAAGTTCCTAGTCAAACTCTAGCAGGAAAAACCGCACACAATCAACTAGACGCCGACAAGCATGAGTTTCAAGAAGTTGTGGGTCTTGCTGCGGACAATCAGCGCATCAGTGTATTAATTGCAGCAGCGCGGCAGTTTTCTGAGCAAGCAGCCAAAGCTGGTCAAAATCCGCCCCATACCGTTACTGAATGGCAACAGGTAGAAAATTTGTGGCAACAGGCAATTAATCGGCTCAAAGAAGTTCCCTCACAAGACTTGGCTGGCTACGCCGAGGCACAAAAATCGCTGGCAATTTACGAGGCTAACTTGGGGCAAATCAAGATCAGACGCCAAGCAGAGCAGGATTCTGTATATGCTTTGGATATGGCACAACAGCAAAGTCAAAGCTTGTTGGCTTCGATACCCGCTGATCCCAAGTTTTTTGAGCGCAACCGCGTTGTCAGCCAATTACAAAGCATTATTAATCAACTAGAAAAAGTGCAAAATGGCACAACAGCTTATCTGAAAGCTCAAGAGCTACTGCTATCAGCAAAGAATAAACTACAGCAGCTACAGCGCAAATGAATGGTATCGTCAGGTTTTCTCAAGTTTTGCAACCACGATAGTATTCGCTTGATTTCTGCACTCTTGTTGACGTTTTAGGTAAACCTATGTTAGTATCGTCTAGTTACGGACGTATAGCTCAGTTGGTTAGAGCGCTACGTTGACATCGTAGAGGTCACTGGTTCGAATCCAGTTACGTCCATATATTTTTGTGCGGTGAGACATTTGTTGTGATCGGTGATAGGTTAATGTCCTTATGACTACCTCCACTGCACAAATCCCTGCTAATGTACCCAAACCATTTTGAGTTAAATGGTTAGCACGAGCAACTTGTAGCCTTGGGTATTGATTTAAAATGATCTGAGATTATCTATTAATTTTTCCAAAGCCAAATTTTTAGTTTCTTCAGGTAGATTATCAAACACTTTTTGTAAAATTTCTGGAGATGCATTTTTAGCAAACCAGTCATCACTAGGATTTTCTTGAATATTTAAAAAATATTTTAAACGTTCTTCTATCGCGTCCTTATCTGATTTATCCAGTTGTCCAATTCGGTTGAACCAATCCCCTGCGGAGTCTTTAAAGCAATTACCATCAACAGTGCAAATCTGATGAACTAAAGCGAATGACTGTTTATCAAGACCATTTCTACTGGTTGCGTTAATCGGATAAGCTGTTGGTAAACCTTTGTCTTTTTCTCTGGAACTTGAAGTTAACGGAATCACCGTAAAAGTTTCTATATAGTTATAGTCATTTTGAAATTCATCGTATGTCCAAATAATATAAGGGTGTTCCCCTCGAAACACCCTACTAGAATTAATGATTTGTGTGCAAGAAGTTGTCTTACATCCAATTTCACCTGGTTCATTTAAATCATAGATGTGAGTATGACCCAATTTACAACGAAGGGATACTCTATAAGGATTTATAAAATAAATCCAACCCTGTCGAGGTCTTTGTCCAGCCACTTGAAAATCCTATTCTAATTCACTTATTAATCTTTCTCTTTCTGCTTGTAGGTTAAGTCTAACTTTTTCCTCTGGTTTATGGGTATTTTTAACTTCCTGCATTGGAGCAGTATTATATACATAATCTAACAACTGATTAAGTTTATCTTGTCCTGCGCCAGCCCATTCCCTTCTAATATTATCTAGCATCAACTTGAGACTCACAGATAGCTTTAAATCCTCTAATTGACCAGAACCATCACCAAGTCTTATTAAAACTATATTTCCATGAGATTCAAGAGAAATCTCTTTTCCATTCATTTTATTCAAAGCAGCATCTATATCCTCATGCCAAGGACCAAAGTGATAATAGTACCAATCTAGTTCCGTCAGTTGCTTACCTGTCCATTTAACCGAATAAAGGTCAGCCAAGTACAAAAACTTTATAAGTTGTGTTTTTGCAATATGCCCTTTCGTTGCATAGACAAAGTATTTTATGAGTATATCCAACATCGCTCTTTCTGTTTCTGATTGAATTGGGTAAGGGCAAGGGTAAAGGGTGGGTTTTTTACCCTTACCTGTGCAACCTTGCTACTCCCGAACCGCTACAAAATTACCTATCTCTTAAGGAACACATTTTGGAACCCTTATCCCGCTGGACTTTCAGGAAATC
>CAZZXJ010000069.1:0-16571 GCA_964657905.1 uncultured Stigonema sp. | reverse complement strand
AATTATAAATTACGAATTATTTTGACCGCCTGTACTTGAGCAACATCTTTGAATGTATCGAGCGCATTAAATCTTATACCTATGATGGCAAAGAGGGATTTTTGCAAACCACAATAATTCAAGATGCGGTAATTAGAAATTCATCACCAGCGATTGATTTACCTATATTATGGAAGTATTCATTGGTTACACCGAAAGCCACAGGATGTTTAGCTATCACAAATACAGTCTGACTATTTTTACCAATAAAGAAACCTTCTGGAGTTGGTGAAAACTCAACATCTGCTATTTTTCTCCAATAATCTTCATAGAATATACCGTAAAAAACAACTGTTTTAGGTTGATATTCTTTGATTCGATAACTAATATGGTTTATTCGCTTCTCAACACAATGATTTTCATATTTTTTTCTACTAGATAAAAAAGTAAGTTGAGAATGTTGACTATATATCCAATGAGTAATAGATGGTGATGGTAAAGGCAATAACTCTAATAAACAAGTTTCTTGATTTTTTCTACCTAATTCGTTTATTTGATATTTACGAACATTTTCTATATCAATACTCTCTTTTCCTTTAGCACTTAATAAAATACGAATTATTGACCTCCATACCGGTACATCTAATTTTGCACCTGGTAAAAAACTTTCTCCCCATCCTATATCTATATGATATTCTGCAAGATCTTCTATTTCCTGTTTACCTCTATTTGACCATGTGTTTATTCTGTTATTAATATCCTTAAAGTCTCCTCCTGCTTCTTCCATACCAATAAACCAATAATTTCCTTGATAATTACCATATCCATAAAATGTATCAACTCTTTTTTCTATAAGCTCATCATTAAAAAAATCTTGACTATTCATATCTAGTTGCGAGGTTCGTGATTCTAAAATTGAGTTATTATAGTTGTTTTGGGAGTTATATTTATGAAAGAAAGACAACACATACAAGTACCAATTGGCAGACGGATATTTGAAGTTCTTCAAGAACACTCAAAGAATAAGCGCCCCCCTCTTTCTGAAGAAGAGAAAGCCAGATGTGAGGCGGAGGATGAAGCAATTGACAAGCGTTGTGATGAAATTTTCCAGCAAGGTTGCCCGGAATTAGTTAAAGACCATTATAACTGGGCGATCATGATTGAGCCAAACAGCGGAGATTATGTCATTGACCTCAATCCAGAAGTCGCTTTTCAAAAAATCTGCGATCGACACCCAAAAGCCAGAATTATGGAAATGCGACTGAATGAAACAGGGGCTGTTGGCAGAGTATGATTCACGGCAGCTTTGGTGAAAATGGGGAGTTGTATTTTAGGATTGAGAAGTAAAAGCTTAGCGGAAGCATACATTTTATCTGTGATGATATTTGATAACTTCTGTGAGAGTGTAAACCTTAGCACCAGATATAAGCATGAGATCCAAGGTCCTTTACAAAGTCCAATTTTCCAAAACAAAATTGGGTACTTGAGAAAAGTCCCGCTGATTCCGTGTGACCAAAATTCCATTTACGGAAAGAGCGATCGCCGCAATCCGTAAATCCTGCCGACCAACTTTAATCTTTTGACGGATTAGATTCGTATATATGTCTTGTGCTTCAGTAGTGAATCCCAATACATTGAAGCTCTTCAAGCTATCAAACGTCACCTGTAGCTTCTGATAAGCCGAAACTAACTCATCAGGAGCCGCTCGTCGAATGGCTTGAAATCGTCCACGAATTTGTTCCTCAACGGTCACAATTGTAATCGCAATTTCGCTCTTATCAATGTTGTTCAGGCGAAGAGCTATTTCTAAATTTCCTCGCTGAAAAAGAGAAACGCTATCGGTATCGAGAATCCAAAAACTCAACTTGCGTCCTTCTGTATACTAGAATCTGCTTCATTCTCGGCAGCGTCCAATTCTTGACGATACTCTTGAATATATTGCTGAACTGCGTCAAAGTCTGGATCGTCTTTGAACACGCCTGCAAATTTCATCCAAGGTCTTTGGGATTGTTCAGCAGATGGTAATTTAATTTCCATCGGAATGACTTCGACTTTATTCATACGCTGAGTCAAAAGCTCTTCCAGCATTGTAAGTGCCTGTTCGCGAGTTGCTGCTTCCACGCGATACTGTGGAAGTTCCAGAATAGATGCGATCGCACTACCATCCTCTCTAGTTTCCAGCAAAAAATTGACCTTTAAATTTGTGGTCTGTGATGTTGCTAAAGTTTTACTTTCCATAAAGTTCGGACTCCACTTATCTATCAAAATCATCGCTAAAGACTTCATGTAAAATCTTAATTACATTATAGTTGGCATATACGGCAAGATTCGTAGGAATGAGAGGTGCGATCGCCTACAATAACTGTAACGCTGAAGAGGGCACTTCTGCTTGCCTTCACCATTCCCTATCAGCTACAAAAATAAAGAATACTGCCTACCGCAGCGCCAAGCGCACCACCAATCGCAGCACCAACTGGTCCACCAACTGCCGCACCAACGCCTGCACCCGCCACTGCTAAAGCTGGAATTACCTCTATGATTTTTTGCTTAATCAGTTCTTTTTGTGCTTGTATAAAGAAAAAATCTTTAACGTCAAATCCACTATTTTTATCTGCATTATCTTCTTCGTTTCCATAAAATCTCCAGTTTGGTTCTGCATTAGTTTTCCCACTTGGTGATTTATTTATTCTTGGAGCCGTTGCCATTAAAAATGGGATAGCGCCTCGTTCAGACATTCTGACAAAAACTTTTGTATATAATTCCTCTAGCCATCTCTTGCCATCTGGAGTTGTTGGAATTTTATTGTCTACTGCAACTGATGGAATATTACTTGCTACTTCAGCACCTGTATATTTCGCTATTTCGTTTCTAATGCGCTTTGTTCTCTCTTGTAAATCAACTAAATAATCATCGGCATTGTTTGCACGCGTGAAGATAATAATGGCGTGTTCCCATACTGTTGGCGTAAATGCTTCTGAAATAACTTTTATACCTCGCATTTCATCAGGAGTCACTCTTGATTCATCAAGACGAGTTACAAACCAAACTGAATCAATTTGTGTTACTTTACTTTGTATAAGTTCTATATACTTTTGGTCATTTCCTTTTTCTGGTAGATCGTCGCAAAGACCGGGAGTATCAATGATAGTAAATTTTATACCGTTTATTTCATCATCATAAGGATGAACTATCATTGTAGTTGCATCGTATTTACCTACGTTAGCAATTTCTTTACCCATTAATGAATTGACAGTACTAGACTTACCAACTCCTGTTCTACCAATTAAAAGAAATACAAACTTTTTATCACGTGATAGTTGTAGAGTTTTAACTAAAGAAAGTAAAGCTTCTCCTAATGAGGATGTAACTTCTTGACCTAGGGATGATAAATGTTTTTTCAGATCATCAAGTAAATTACTATCTTTTTGGTTGAGCATGGAGTTTAAACCTTTTGAAAAAGGTAAGTTAACGACTATAATTGTTTAAATCTTCTATAGCAATCCTATATAAGTTATGAAAATTAAAAGCTTCAGAAACCGGGTTTCTCCGCTCTCAAGAATCATTTAGGATCGCTATATTTATATATTTAACAAAATATGATGGCAGAATAAACCGCAAATATACGCATCAAAACGCCAATTTATCTGCATTCATCTGCGTACATCTGCGGTTAAAAACTCCAACTTTTATTTCTACAAAACCCCAACCTTACAGCACTTTTCAATTGAACCCGCGCCACATTGTAAGGGCGCGGTTTCCGCGCCCCTACGGTTATATTGTGGTGTACCCGACTGAAAGCACCAACTCCAGCGCCCGTTTCATCAACGCCTGCGCCGTCAAACCATTAAACGCCATCAACTCCCCAGCACTCGCTGTCGTTTCCCATACCTGCGTGCGCGAAGGTATCCCGCTTTACAGTTCTAAATGATTCGCGAGATTCTGTCTCTCTTTCTTTTCTTAGCGGTTAAGTCCAGTTTTCCAGATGTAGTCCGGTGATGCGGTTGTAGTGACGAGTATTGTTGGTAACTAAAACGTAATTTTCTGTAAGTGCAACACTAGCAATTAGTAAATCAAACTCAGCAATTGGTTGTCCTATTCTACGAAGTTCCTTTTGTAAAGACGGGGACAGCATGGGTCGAGATGAGATGTAAGTGCTTGGATGGTACAAATGAACTACCACCAACAAACGGCGATAGGGGCGATGGGGCGATGGTTACATCTGGGCTGTAAAAACTTGTTCAACCGTTAAATTTAATTCTGGAAATGTAGGGGATTCTATCCGGTTATTTCCTTTAAATTGTTTGCCGTAATATTCGCCTTCATCATTAAAAGAATAAATAGTAATAGTGGGTTGTTTATCTCCTATCAGAAATTTATTAGCAAACGCACCATAATCTACAATCCAATATTGTCGTATTCCCATCTCATCATAGTCAGCAAGCTTTTTAAGATAATCATCTCTCCAATTGGTACTAACTACCTCAATCACCAAAACTATCGACTCCGGCTTACAAACAATAGACTCGTCTTTCCAGCGCGGTTCGTTCACTAAATTAGGAAGATTTAATACAAGCACATCAGGGAAGTATCCCGATAGTTTATTTTCTGGCTTCACTAGACCTTTGTTAGATATACCGTATTTAAGCTTAAGTCTTACAAATTCGTATCCTAAAATTGCTGCTAAAAAAGCGATAATTTCTTCATGCTTTCCTTTTGGTTGAAGCACTTGTATAATCTCTCCGTCGTATAATTCGTAGCAAATATTTTCAGGTTGTGTTTGTAAAAAGTCTACAAATTCATCGAATGTAAATATTTTTTCTAGTGCTTGTGTCATATTTTTAAACCTCCTCATCAATTAATGATTTTGATAATTCATCGAATTTATTGAGTATTTCAGCATCAGACATATCACTTATTTTTGTCCCTAAAGTGTGTAAATAACCGATTTTAAGTAAAAATTCGGCTTGTTGATTATCAGAACGACCGTATTTAACAGCCGATTCAGCAACGGCTTTTTTTACTGCGGGCATCAATCTATAAGTAATTGCCATTGCACCCCGTTTAGGTCTAGGTTTGCTTTACTTCTTCACTCATTAATAACGCTTGCATAGTAGTTCCTTTTTAATTGTCCTTTGTCATCACACATTAACGCAATAATATAATAAAGTGCAATCATTTATTGGTACTTCAAATCGAGGATTTTTACAGCCGAAACCATCACCTATCCGGCAATCGCTGTTAACAGGCGCGAGGGCAATAATTCGACCTCTGCTCCATCGAAAGTCATAGTTTAGAATAAGCCTCGAATGTAAAAGTTAGGTAATCAGACAGTTATTAGAATGTTCTTCTGTGGTTAAAATTTATTTTTTGATAGGTGCATTTTATTATTTTTTACTCAATAGACGTCTCCGGAAATTAACTATGCATTACCTGAAATCCTTGTAGAGACGCGAAATTTGAGCCAGCGCTGCAGGAGGGTCAGCCCGACCTAGGCGACTGGCATCGCGTCTCTACATTCTTTTTCGGAGATGTCTAATGTAGTTCAGTTATAACCGAGTACTACAGATTAGGGCGCGGTTTCCGCGCCCCTACGGTTATATTGTGGTCTATCTGACTGTAAGAAGCTGTAATGCACCAACTCCAGCGCCCGTTTCATCAACGCCTGCGCCGTCAAACCATTAAACGCCATCAACTCACCAGCACTCGCGGTCGTTTTCCATACCTGTGTGCGCGAAGGTATCCCGCTTTACAGTCCTAAATGATTCGCGAGATTCTCTCTCTCTTTCTTTTCTTAGCGCACTTGGCGTCTTCGCGGTTCGTTAAAAAATATAGCAGTCGCCAAAGCCGTTAGGACAAGTCGGCTGTAGATGACTTCAACAGCGTAGATTGTGAATTGATTGTTGTCCTCAGCTTCCTGTCCGTTGCGATAATTCTCATAACTCAAATAGGATCGCTATATACAGCTTAGTAAACTAATAAAATTACCTATTTTTAAAAATTCAGCCTTTTTATATCTACAAATTTACCATGAACCGCAAATCCACGCATCAAAACGCCAACCTATCTGCGTCCATCTGCGTACATCTGCGGTTAAAAACTCAAACCTTAATGCACCAACTCCAGCGCCCGTTTCGTCAACGCCTGCGCCGTCAAACCATTAAACGCCATCAACTCCCCAGCACTCGCCGTCGTCTCCCCACGCTTCCAAGCAAAAGTATCCCGCTTCGCAGTACTCCGCAGCATAATCGGTTCCAGCATCCCCGCCGCACCACCCGTCACACCAATGATTGCATCACCAGCAAACATTTGAGCAAATTTCTCATCATCCAAGAAACCACCCTCAGGTTCCGAACAAGTTTCCCATGCAGTATCATCCAAACGATACAAACGACGCGGGTTAATCACAGAAACAATCTTCACCCCAAGACCCTCAGTTTCCAAGAAAGCAGCAGCTTCAAAAACTGGTACTAACGTCATATCGCCAATCACCGCAAAGACAACTTTCTTACTTCCCCCTTGATTAGATTCAACTTCATGCAACACCACTGCACCATCGCGTAACCCTTGACGAGCTTGTTCAAAAGTGGTACGAATAGGCAAAGGCGACTTACTAGCAGTAATCACAATACCCTTATTCTTAGTAGTCAACGCCCAGTCATAGCAAACTTGAATACTGTTAGCATCAGGTGGAAACAATGGGAAAACATTGCCATTGCGCATCATCGAGGCAAAATAAGCTTCAATTTCGGGACGTTGGTGAGTCCAACCGTTGCGCCCTTGCTCTAATGCGCCAGCAGTGAATAAAGTAATAGTTGAGGGAGTGGGACGCCGCAATTCTGCCATTGCTTGCGTCACTGTTTGCCAAATCGGTACCCCGTTGATCGCAAAAGATTCGTAGGAACACCACAAACTCCTAGCACCCATCAACGCCAAACCAACAGCTAAACCTGCACAAGCATCTTCACTCAACGGTTCGTAAACTTGTCCGTCTGGTGCTTGGTTGTATAAATCGTCGGTGGTAGGGTGAATAATCTTCAGTGCTTGGTTGATGTTCGCAATCCCAGATGCTTCATTACCATCAGCGTTGGTGACTAGGAAGTTGGGATCTATTTGTCCGACTTTTGCTACCAACCTTCCCATCGACGTTGTGGAAATTTTTGGTTCGCCACCCACTGCATATTCTTCCAAAGGTAATTCGCCTAGTTCTGGCAATGGTAATTCAAATTCTGTCACCACTGTCTTGGCTGCTGGACCACCGCCCGCGCGTTCACAGTTTGTCCGCACCAGTTGCCAAGCTTCAGGAGACAAAGCGCGTACTTTCAAAGCATTTATAATATGAGGAGCATCCAAGGTGTCTTTGGGATAGAGGTTGTGAGATTTTGCACCCCTTGCGTGGACTCCTGCACCTTTGAGTTGTTTGATGATGAAGACGTTAAGCTTACCGCTGAGTGCCGATCGCGCTGCTTTATCCACACCTTCAAGTACTGCTTTGGTAAAAGCTAGCCGTTGCTCCCAGGAAAAAGCGGTACTATCAATGTAATCCCCAGGTTGGTTTTGGTCGTCAAAATCCTTAGCATCCACTAACACAACTTCTTCAAAACCATTACCGCGCCAGTATGCGATCATCTGTTCATTGGTTTTGAGGGAAACCATGCTATGGTGTTCTTGGCTGAAACCATTCCACACCAGCACTGGCAAGAAGTTGGTCACACTTGGATAAGCCGTGTGGAAGTGTGCCATCGAACTCATAATATAAGGTTCACCTAGTCCACCGTCACCAACGGTGAAGGGGAACAGCTTGTCGTGGTGCAACCGCGCACCTGCCATTGCAAAGTGTTGCCCTTGTCCTAGAGGACCTGCGGGTGCGAGAATACCAGGAATGTAGCCGGAGAGGTGTCCCAAAAGTCCGTGGTTTTCCCGGTAGCGATCGCGCAGTTGTTGGACTGTAGAAATTCCCATGTCCTCTAGCGAACGATCCAAAAACATGGCACTATAAAATCCAGGCGCATGGTGTCCCACTTCAGTGATAATGTTTTTGTAACCCAGCATGACAAGAGCAGCATAAGCTTCCGCTTGAGAGGCAAATCCGCCAGGGTGTCCAGAGGCTTTACTAGCGGTGACTTGCAATGTCAAGTAGCGTAGGGCATCCGCAGCAAGTAAAGTTTGGAAGACGGCAGATGGATCTGTAGGATTGGCGATCGCCACTTTGCCCGATTCTATTGCAGGTGTTTTGCCATAGGTTTCAAAATCTGCGAAGGCTTCACCAAAATATTGAATACCTTCGCAAAAATCGGGAGCCGCTGAAGTTGCCTTTGGGGTGATTGCTGTCATGCTGAGTACCTAATAATAAAAATCTGGAAAAATAGATGCTCGATCAATTTAACAAAGATTTTACAACTTTCGGTCTATAACATTTAATTGTTTTTAAGCAACATAAACATAAAGAGATTAAATGTAAAATATATAAAAATGAATTTTTTGCAGTTAGTTTTGGTGGCAAAAAAGAATATGAAGCAGCAAACAAAGCTTATGAAACTACCAAATGGTCCGCAAACTCCAGATATTGTACAGATGTTCCAGTGGATCGCCAGCCCCATGTCATTTATGGAAGCCTGTGGAAAGCGCTACGGGGATATCTTCACCTTGCGATTGAATGTTCCTGTGGTTTTCGTTAGCAACCCCCAAGCGCTACAGCAGATTTTGACTAACGACACAAAGGAGTTTGAAGCTCCCAGTGACTGGAACAATGTTTTTGAACCATCGCTGGGCAAAAATTCTGTCATCACCCTGAGTGGTGAGGCACACAAGCGTCAACGCCAGTTGTTAATGCCTCCCTTTCACGGCGAAAGGATGCGAACCTATGGTCAAGTGATTAGGGATGTCACAGAGCAAATCATCAGCCAGCAGCAGATAGGCAAACCCTTCAATGTCCGTTTTGCTACCCAAGCTATTACCTTGCAAGTGATGATGCAAGCCGTGTTTGGTCTAAATGACAGTCCACGCGCTCAAGAACTGGAGAAACTTTTGGGTCTAATGATGGATGAAGGTGCGAATACTCCAACAAGAGCCTTAGTTCTTTATTTTCCAGTTCTACAACGAGATTTAGGTCCGCTGACTTCTTGGGGAACCTTTGTGCGCCGCCGAGAGCAAGTTGACAAACTCCTGTACGCAGAAATTCGGGAACGTCGAGAGCAACCAGACCCATCTCGCACAGACATCCTCAGTTTGCTGATGGCAGCCCAGGATGAAGCAGGTCAGCCGATGACGGACGTAGAGTTGCGCGATGAGTTAATGACTCTATTGCTGGCTGGTCACGAAACCACGGCGACAGCTATTGCCTGGGCATTGTACTGGATTCACAAACTGCCCACCGTGCGGGAAAAGCTGCTGCAAGAACTCCTCAGCTTGGGTGAAAATCCAGACCCCAGTAGCGTTTTCAAATTACCGTATCTTAACGCTGTTTGCAGCGAAACCTTGCGGATTTACCCAGTTGGGATGCTCACCTTTCCACGGCAAGTGAAAACACCTGTATCGCTGTGTGGTCAAGAACTGGAACCGGGTACAGCAGTGATCGGATCTATTTATCTGACCCACCAGCGTGAGGATTTATACCGCGATCCCAAGCAGTTTAAACCAGAGCGCTTTTTGTCACGGCAATTTTCTCCCTATGAGTATTTGCCTTTTGGGGGTGGCGCAAGGCGCTGCATTGGAATGGCTTTTGCTCAGTTTGAAATGAAAGTGGCTCTTGCTACAATCCTCTCGGGCTGGGAATTGGCGTTGGTTGATCGTGGTGAAGTGCGACCTAAGCGCCGTGGTTTGGTTACAGGTCCTGGGCGTCCTATCGAAATGGTTGTTAAGAGTCAGCTTTCGGTGAAGTCTAGAAGCTTGGAGGCTATTCCTGGTTAAGTTGTGATATTGTTCCAGTGGTAGGGTTATCTCGTTCCCACGGAGAGCGTGGGAATGAGTTCAATCTCAAAGAAAAACTTTGCGTCTTTGCGTCTTTGCGTGAGATTATATAAAGATAACGAACCGCCAAGACGCCAAGGACGCAGAGAAAAGAGGGGACGATACCGTTGATACAAACGTTGCAGTTGATTGTGAATCCGACGAGGTTTTTGGAGGGGTGTGCTGCTAAGTATGGGGAACAGTTTACGGTGCGGGTGTTGGGGATAAGTTCACCGCCTGTGGTGTTTTTTAGCAGTCCGGAGGCGATCGCTGAGTGTTTTGCTGTGCCTGCGAAGGAGTTGGATTTTAAGAAGGCAACTCATGTATTTCAACCTTTGTTTGGTGATTCGTCGATTGTGTTGCAAGAGGGGCAGAAGCACAATCGGCAACGGCAGTTATTGATGCCGCCTTTTCATGGCGATGTCTCACGACAAGACCCTTCGGGTCAACGCATGAAAGCTTACGGAGAATCTATTTGTCAAATTACTGCAGAAGTCACGCGAAATTGGCGAGAGGGTGCAGCGATTTCTATGCAGCAAGTGATGCCGGATATCACTTTGCAAATTATCTTGCAAGTGGTGTTTGGTATCAGTCCTGGTATGCGTTACCAACAATTAAAAGAACGCTTGAGTTCGCTGTTAGAAGATGTAACGAAACCTTGGTATTCTAGTTTGTTTTTCTTTCCACCGTTGCAAAAAGATTTGGGTGCGTGGAGTCCTTGGGGAAGGTTTCTGCGACGGCGAGAGGAAATTGACAAACTCATTTATGCAGAGATTTATGAACGGCGTTTGTCAAATGATGGTTCCTGCACAGATATTTTGAGTCTGCTGATGTCGGCTGATGACGAAAATGGACAGCAGATGACAGATGTAGAGTTACGGGATCAATTGGTTTCTCTGTTGCTTTTGGGTTACGAAACGACAGCTGGTGTTTTGGCATGGTTATTTTATTTGATTCACTTCCACCCTCAGGTAAAAGATCACCTGATCCAAGAATTAGATGGTTTGGGAGATGAACCAAATCCTGAGGCGATTACTCAACTACCTTACCTAACTGCTGTTTGCCAAGAAACACTACGAATTCATCCTATTGCTTTAATTTGCACACCGCGACAGGTGAAAGATACAGTGGAAATTGCAGGTGATAAATTTACATCTGGAACAGTTTTAGTACCCTGCATTTATTTAGCGCATCGTCGCGCCGAAACTTACCCTGAACCCGAACAGTTTAAACCAGAAAGATTTCTCAACCAGAAATTTTCATCTTATGAATATTTACCCTTTGGTGGTGGTTATCGTGGTTGTATTGGTGCGGCATTTTCAATGTATGAAATGAAATTAGTACTAGCTACAATTATGTCGCAGTTTCAACTAACCCTTGCTGATTCTCGTCCCGTGCATCCGATCCGCCGAGGAATTACTATTGTTCCCTCTGGTGGTGTGCCGATGGTTGTTAACAAACAGATAAAGAAAATCTCACGCCAAAACGCAAAAATGTAGAGACGCGTAAGCGTTGCGGCACGAAGTGCAATTCCGCGTCTTGACAACGCTTTGCGCGAAGTAATATATAGTCTAATTTCTATGCCCTGAAGCAGATACACTCCTTAACTTCCAGTGTCTAAATTGAGCAATAACAGGACACGGGGAGATAATTAACTCATGCCAGAAGAGCAACGGCTAGAGGAGCAAATGCTTTCGGGGTCAGCGGAAAAGATAGTATCTGACCAGCTCGATACAGTAGAAAAAATAGACGTAGATGTGCAAACCGACCTGCTTAAAATAGTTCAGGGACAGGCTGATGGGGTTTCCTTTGCTGGTCAGGGATTGGTCATGAAGGGCATCCGCGTGCAGGAAATAAAACTGCAAACAGATAGTGTTGACATTAATCCTTTAAGCGCTCTTTTTGGTCAGGTTGAACTGAATCAGCCAGTAAATGCCACTGCTCGTATTGTACTTACAGAAGTAGATATTAACCGCGCCTTGACCTCGGACTTAGTTCGCAGCCAGATGCAAAACTTTAATGTAATTATAGATGGTGAAATTAGTATCCAGCTGCAAGTGATACAAATTAACCTACCAGATGACGGTAAAATGGCAGTTGCGGGAAATGTACTGCTAAAAGAACAAGGCAATTCTCGCCCGTTAAGTTTCACGGCTGTGGTTCGTCCACGCACTTGGCATCAACCAATAATGCTTGAGAGTTTTAACTGCACTAAGGGAGAGGGCATTTCCTTAGAAACAGTTGTTGCCTTAGTGCAAAAGGTAAAAGAACTGGTGAACTTACCATATTTTGAGTTTGATGATATGGCGTTGCGCGTCAAAAGTATGGAGGTGCAAAAGGGTAAGTTAATACTTTTGGCCGATGCTCAGGTGAAACAAATACCCTATTCGTGAAAGTATCTTTCAAATTTCACGCAAAGGAGCAAAGTTTTTCTTAGCATCTTTGGGTCTTTGTGTGAGTTTATGATCTGTAAATATATCATGCCCGCTTGATTACTTATAATAAAAGCACCCCACCCCCAACCCCTCCCCGCGTGCGGGGAGGGGAGACAAAGCACAGCTTTGGCGAGGAGGGGTGGGGTGGGAATTATAAGTGATTTACGGGACATGATATCATTCATTAAAGAGTCTGCCCCAAACAAGTATTTCTATAACTACCGAATGAGATAAATTGTTTGTAACGCTTTGTAAAATTGAAATACTACTTTAGTACAATGTCTCAACTATGCAAGCGTATGATGTCGTCATTATTGGAGCAGGACACAATGGGCTGGTATGTGCTGCTTATTTGCTGAAAGCTGGCTACAGTGTTTTGCTACTAGAAAAGCGTTCTGTTCCTGGTGGTGCGGCAACAACTGAGGAAAGTTTGCCACAAGAAGCCCCAGGATTTAAGTTTAACTTATGTGCTATTGACCACGAGTTTATTCATCTTGGACCAGTTGTTCAAGAATTAGAACTAGAAAAGTACGGATTGGAATATCTCGAGTGCGATCCAGTTGTTTTCTGTCCGCACCCTGACGGCAAGTATTTCTTAGGTCATAAATCGCTAGAAAAAACCTGTGCAGAAATCGCCCGTTACAGTGAACGCGATGCTAAAAAATATGCAGAATATACACAATACTGGCAGCACGCGCTTGGTGCGATGATTCCCATGTTTAATGCGCCTCCAAAGTCAGTTTTAGATATTCTTGGTAACTACGACATTGCAAAGTTGAAAGATTTATTTTCTGTTATTGGTTCACCATCAAAGACCCTGGACTTTATTCGCACCATGCTGACCAGCGCTGAGGATATTCTCAACGAGTGGTTTGATTCAGAGTTTCTCAAAGCACCTCTAGCAAGACTGGCAGCCGAACTGGGTGCGCCGCCTTCACAAAAAACTATTGCCATCGGTGCAATTATGATGGCAATGCGTCACGACCCCGGTATGGCAAGACCTCGCGGCGGTACTGGTGCCCTCGTGCAAGCTTTAGTGAATTTGGTGACAAGTAAAGGTGGGAAGATCTTAACAGATCAGCATGTTGAGAAGGTTTTGGTTGATAATAATCATGCGGTTGGTGTGCGGATTGCAAATGGCACAGAATATCGGGCTAAGTATGGAGTGATCTCAAATATTGATGCCAAACGGCTATTTTTGCAATTAATGGATAGCAGTGATGTTGATGCTGCTGATGCAAATTTGCGGGAAAGATTAGAACGCCGCATCGTCAACAACAACGAAACCATCCTCAAAATTGACTTAGCTTTAAATGAACCGCTACGTTTTGAACACCACGAACATAAAGATGATTATCTCATTGGATCTGTCTTGATTGCAGATTCAGTCACTCACGTAGAACAGGCTCATAGTAAATGTACCTTAGGAGAGATTCCAGATTCTGACCCATCGATGTATGTGGTAGTGCCGACAATGTTAGATCCGTCTATGGCACCACCGGGCAAGCATACCGCGTGGATTGAGTTTTTCGCTCCTTATCAAATTGCGGGTGCAGAAGGTACAGGTTTGAAGGGTACGGGGTGGACAGATGAACTAAAGCACAAAGTTGCAGACAGGGTGATTGACAAGTTAGCTGATTATGCACCAAATGTGAAAAATTCAATTATTGCCCGTCGTGTGGAAAGTCCGGCGGAATTGGGAGAAAGATTGGGAGCATATAAGGGGAATTACTATCACATTGATATGACCTTGGATCAGATGGTATTTTTCCGTCCTTTACCAGAATTGGCGAACTACAAAACACCAATCGAAGGTTTATTCCTTACTGGTGCGGGAACTCATCCAGGTGGTTCGATTTCCGGAATGCCAGGACGCAACTGTGCAAGGGTATTTTTGCAGACAAAGCACCCCATCGCCCAGACACTGAAGGATGCACGGGATTCAATTAAATCAACAGTTGAGTCGGTGTTTAAAATCAATAATTAGGTGTTGCATCATCGCAGAGTCAGTAGACATCTCCAGAAATTAATTATGCGTTGTCTACAACCCTTGTAGAGACGCGAAATTTTGCGTCTCTACATTGTTTTTCACCAGATGTCTAGTAGGTGGGCAGAAAAATTTACAAGTATGTTACGAAAACGTTGTGAGATGCCTCAAATAGGCGATTTAGCTATTGATAATTGGCACTTGTCTGATGCAGGCTGGTATTACTAATCCCCTCAGTGATACTTTCCGCATATACAATCCCAATAAGAATATTGAAGAAAAAGACTCAGATTTGCGCTTCATTTACCACTGGATACCAAAGTTACTCGGGTATAGCTTACCTGAAATTCTTGAAGGCAAGTATATAGAGCATGGTTTATACCCGTCACCAATTTTAGATTGGGCGCAGACTAGGCGGGTTAATGGCAAGATTGTTTCTGATATTCGCAAACGTGTGCGCTCAAGGTTACTGACTGAAGGCGGCGAGGAGTTGAGAGGTGCGATCGCATCTAAAACAGCGGTAGAGAAATACGTTGAGTCCAAGGATAAACAGTACCAGCACCTCAAAGATAAGGAGTCACAGATGGAGCAGTAAGGGAGTGCAATCAGCTTTGCTGTTGACAGTCCGGCAATTGCAAGGGGGATGCACTGTGTGATCGCATCCGATTCTAGAGGAAGTGAAATGTCACTCTTGTAGCATAATCGCCATTAATTGTACTCCTGCAAGAGTGACAAATCCGGGTTAAGAAATTTTCATCTTTATAGCCCAATATCTGCTATATCTACTTCATCGCTCTTGGGATTCCCATGGATATATTTCATCACAATCTCAGCACCTAATCCTTTTTCGCGAACGGCAATTTGATAGTGAGATGAATTGAGATCATTGTCATGTTTTTTGATGAATTCAAAGAGCTTGACCAAGTTAAAATTTGTACCTAAAGTCATAAACTATTTCCTCATTAATAACTTTGCTTGCAGCATGTCTAGAAACTACAAAATCTATAATTTGAGCTTCTAATTACTAATAAATGTAGATGGAATCAACTTATGCACTTGATAAAATCAGTAGACCGAAAAGTTTTGCGATCGCTTTGAATAAAAGAGTAAAAATATGATTTTTGTCTAATTAACAGTATCTTAAAATACATTTATTCAGATTTTCTCGGAAAAAGATATGATAAGTAAACTTCAGAAGCATCGCTTTGGTGACAGCTGCACCCTTTGCCCTCACCCATATCCCCGCCGGAGTAATGCTGGAAATCGTCACGCGCTTTCCCTTCAGTTTTGGGCAATCCACTACGTACATTTCATCGCCGTCGGGTTCGTGCGATCGCACTTCACGAGAGAGTAATTACAAATCGTTGTCAAAAAGCAGACATCGGATCTGCTCTACCAATCCCAAGTTCAAGCAGTTTGGCTTTGACATCTGACCATTGTGTGCCGCAGTAATAGTACTTTTTATCCAAAATGTTGGCTATGTAATAACCTTGTTTACCACCGTTAATTCTAAATAGCTCTATAGCAACTTTTTTCATAGAAGTGCCAAAGGCAGCAAATTCATCTTCAATTGATAAATCTGGGGCATTAAATAAATTGATGAACGGTTCGCCGTGCTTAAACGCCCAGCCATTTCCTCGGCGCTCAATAATTTGATAGTAAACCGGACACACGACTGCAGTGCTGGAATTTGTCATAATAAAATTAGCTCTCTTTGTAAGATATAGCCGTTTAAACTCAGGGATATCTAGATCCGATTTTGAATGGAGGAATATACCGTTGCAACTCCTTAGCACTGACTTTAAATGAATAGATATATGTAGAAATCAAAGTTTGTCCAGATGAGCAACCACTGTCTATGGATACCTGAGTGCCACCAGTACAAACATCAAATTGTGTACCAGAGTCGTTTTGAGTGATGCTGAAGTCGTTATCTGTCCCTACGATGATAGCGTAGAAACCATTTGCTAATTTGGGACCGATTGCCAAAGCCTCAGTTTTTTCTGGCACTATTTGCCCATTCGCTTGTAAAGTAGTGGCAATGTCAATAAAGGGACTAGAAGATTTACTTATAGGCTGTACGCCCGATGGTAGGTCGTTAGTGTCGGTCAAGCTGATATGGCTCACATCTGTTGCACCTCTCAAGTCAATCTTGTAAATGCGTTTAGTGCTGACCGAAGAAAGGCAGAGGGCAGAGGGCAGAAGGCATTTATGGAAGAGGTTTA